>SMWF01000039.1 GCA_004357385.1 Gammaproteobacteria bacterium
GAATCGAAGTCCGGTCCCGGCTTGGCGCTGATGATGCTGATCGCGCCGCCGGTGGTGTTCTTGCCGAACAGCGTGCCCTGCGGACCCCGGAGTATCTCGACCCGCTCGACGTCCAGCGTGCTCATGAAAGCGCCGAGACTGCCTGCCAGGTAGTGACCATCGACGTACATACCCACGCCGAAGACCTGCGCCGGATTCGAGAAGCCGCCGCCGATGCCGCGGATAAACAAGCGCGTGTCGTTCTTGCGCTGATCCTCCTGTAACACCACGTTGGGCACGAAGTCCGTGATCTGCTGCATGTTGTAGATACCCTGGGCCTCCATGGCTTGAGACGTAATGGCCTGGATCGACAACGGCAGTTCCTGCAGATTCTCCTCACGCCTTCGGGCCGTGACGACGATCTCCTCCAGCATGGCTGCCGCCGAGGCCGATTGCCCCTGGGCGGCCACCTGCCCCGACGTCAGAAGCAACGCACTGGTCAACAGGGCGCTGGATCCCAACAGGTATTTTTGCAACATCATGATTCTTCCCTTTCTAGATTGCGCAACAGTTAAACTTAACGGTTGGCGAGATGACAACGGTTATTATTTAGAGATTACGCCGATTATGTTGAAACGACAATATAGGTTGATTAACGTTTTTTAACGACAATGTTAGGTTGATTAACGTTTTCTTTTGGGTTCGTGGAAAGCGGATTGTCGCTTTCTTACAACACGAAAAGCTTAACTCATTGAAGGATATATACCATTTCGGCAGTGCCCCGCTGTGAGGAACGGCTGAATCAATAGCGTGTATTTTTCAAGATCAACACCGAGGGTCCTGTTTCCGCCAACTCTCGGAAATCATCCATATACGCGAACATCCCTGTATCGATATAGGCCCCACCGAGGACCACATCGACGTCGCCGTCACCATCCATGTCACCGACATCCAGGGTCATCCAACGGCCACCCATCAGCGCTTCGTTCGTATAGGCGCTGAACACGAGTCCCCCATCATTCTGCAGATAGACAAACGACTCCCGTCTGTCGGCTGCGAAGTCGGGATAGAAGGAAATCGCCACTATATCCAGGTCGCCATCGTTGTCAAAGTCAGCGGCCCTGGCACCGAACGCACCGTACATCGGGTAGAAATACGCCTCCTCGAACCGGAGATCGCCCCGGTTAAGATAAATCCGAAGCCCATGGTAGTTCTTGAGCGTGTTATAAGGGTCTGAGTCAACGTTATCCCCATTCACCGCCAGGATGTCCATCAAGCCGTCGCCATCGAAATCCTGCAGCTCAAAATAGGTGTGACCATAGGCGGCGTGGGTCTCGAAGATGGTATGGCTCTCGAACTCATTGGCGCCGTCATTGAGCAGGATATAGAACCCCTCTCTCGCGTCCGCCAGCAGCACGGCAATGTCCAGGTATCCGTCGCCGTTGAAATCGTGCGCCTGCACCCTGACCGACCCCGGGCGGTTGATGAGCACGTGCTCGTCGTAGCCGCCGTCGCCCTGCGATTCAAACCAGGACACACTACCCTTTCTATTCCCAAAACCACTGACGATGAAGTCCACGACTCCATCATCGTTCAAGTCCACGACCTCCATGTCGGCCATCCGGTAGATATCTGCAATGACGACGCTGATACCTGAATCGGCGATGCTCTGCTCCGTGAGGGCCAGCCGCGCGATATGGGCGAGCCTGGCTTCCGAGGGTCTCTGCGCAAAGAGGTCGCCGATCGACGCGACAAACGCCGAATCGTCCGTGAATTCGATGTCGACCGGTAACATCGCCGGACCGAATCGCCGGGGCTGGAACGCCAGTTGGCCGTCCCCGCCGAGCACGGCCAACGTATTCGAGGCGGAATCACCAATATAAGTCTCGCCGCTTTCCTCCCTGATATGAACCAAGGTCGTGACGCCCGGCCGGGCGCGATAGTTCGATTGGACGATGCGAAATTGCGGAAGATCCCAGTGCAGAGGCGGTTTGCCGCTCTGCGGAAACGCATCGGCCGGCGCCGTCTCGACGTAGTAGTACCGCAGCGCGTCCCAGTCGCTTTCATCCAATTGCGGCGACGTCGGCAGCATGCCTTCTAGTAATAAGTAGTCGCGCTTGGCGCTAATATTGACTCGTGCAAGCTCCGGATCATCCGCCAGATAGTCAATGTTCTCTATCCCCAAAAAATAGCCCATGTAGCCGAGGACGGCTCTCCAGCTTCTCTTGGGGAGGATGTCGGGCGCCGGTTCGAGATGACAGCTAGCGCAGTACACCCCGGCCAGCGCTCGCCCCTGGTCGAGCTTGCGCTGATCCTGCCGGTCGCTATATGCCTCCCGAATTTCGGGAAACGCAGCGAGAACGAGCGCAATGCCGACGAGGACGATGCCGATGGTGAGTTTCTTGCGACCTCTCATTCCGACGAGTCCAACAGGCGTTCCAGGTGACGCTCCTATTGCACCAAGTATACCGGGCATGAGCCCCACCGCCCATCTCGCCATGGTAGCCCGGTCATTACGGCTGGGCGCTGGGCCTGAAATCCATCACCCAGTGGGGCCTTAGCCGGAATCTCAGTACACTCGCAGTCTGCTGGGCGAGTTTTTTCGGTGGCCCACCATGGGCCGCCAACCGTACCCGGAGGGGGTCGCTAGTGACGTTTCGCCATCGAATCTATCTGGCCGCCGTTGCAGCATTAGCCGCCGCGCCGCCTTGTGCGGCGCAAACCGCCTATCCCCACGAGGTCGTCACGCTCGTTACCCACTCGAGCCCCGGCGGCGGTAGCGATGTATTCTTGCGCGACCTGGCGCGCTACCTCGGGCCCGTGATGGGTGTCAAGCTCGTCGTCGAAAATGTTCGTGGCGGCAGCGGCGCCAGAGCGATGGCGAGACTCGCGAACGCGCCCGCCGATGGCCGCATCGTCTATGCCGTGACACCCACCTATATTTACACCTCGCTGCTTAGCCATCCGGTTAATAATTACAAAGACTTAGAACCACTAGTTAATGTGTTCTTCGACGAAGAGATCGTGTACACGCGGGCCGATGGCCCATTGCATACCCTGGCCGATGTCATTGCCGCAGCGCGGTCTCGTCGCGGCCGATGGGGGGCGTCCACACCCGCCTCGCTCGAACGGCAGGCGTTGGAGCAACTTAAACTGGCGGCCGGGGTGCAGGCGGCGATCGTGAGCCACGACGGCGGTGGCGACCTGATGCTCAATGTATTGAACGGCACGTTGGAGATCGGCGTCGGCGAAGCTCAGGAGATTCGCGGTCAGCTCGCAGCCGGTCGGTTACGCGTGCTGGCCGTCTTCAGCGCCGAGCGAGTCGCAGATCTGCCCGATGTACCGACGGTGCAGGAGTCAGGTTACGACCTCGTGCTGACGAAGTTTCGCGGTCTCGCCGGACCTAAAGGACTACCGGATGAGATCATCCTCGCGTGGGAACTCGCCATTCAGCAAGTGCTCGCAGATCCAGATTACCGTAACGTTTATGAAGCCGCGATGCTCTCGCCAGCGTTCATGTCCCACGCCGACTACGGGCCTTTCATCGACGATTTCGCGTCGCGTACCGAGGCGTATCTGCGTCGGACAGGCGTTCTGCAGTAGCCGCGGTCGTCCGGGTACGCAACGAACTTACGATGGTGCGTCAGCTGACCTGCTCCGCCATCCTGCTGCTGATCGCAGCCGGTTATTACTCGGTCGCGAGCCAGATCACTCGTAGCGCCCTCGCCGACGAAATCGGCCCCGCCGGTCTGCCCGTCGTGTATGCCCTCGTATTGGCCACCGTCGCGCTGGCCCTGGCAGCGAAGGCCGTGTTCCGCCCACTGCTGCTGCGCACCGCCGACGCAACGGCGAGCGCGGGCGAGCCGACGCTGGGCTTCCTGCTACGGCGCGCCGGCGGCGTGTTCGCCATCGGTGTCGGCTACGTGCTGATCGTGCCGCTGGCAGGCTACTTCCTGACGTTGATCATGGTGATCGCCGCGATGGCGCTGTATCAGGGCGAGCGCACCTCGGCGCGCCTCGCGACGATCGCCGTTGCCGGGGCGGCGAGTTTCTGGCTGCTGTTCGTCCAACTGCTCGGCATCCCGATGCCGTCCCTGTGGGGCGCGTAGACAGATGGAATCGCTGCTACTGGGACTGACGCTGTTGGTGACGACGCCCTTGGTGCTGGCGGCCGTCGGCGGTGTCAGCTGGGGCGTCCTGGGCGGCGCGCTGCCTGGGATCTCACCCTCGATCACCATGGCGCTCGTGCTGCCGCTCACCTATGGCATGGAGCCGGGCTCGGCCATCGTACTGCTCGCCGCGACTTATGTCGGCGCGGAATACGGCGGCTCCATACCCGCAATCCTGATCAACACGCCCGGCACGAACGCGGCGGCGGCCACCGTGCTGGACGGTTACGCGATGCAGCGACAGGGCCGGGGCGGGGAAGCCCTGGGGATTTCGCTCTACTCGGGCGTGCTGGGCGGGCTGTTCGGTCTGACGATGCTCGTGGTACTGACCGAGCCTCTGGCCCGCGTGGCCCTCGCCTTCACACCGATGGCGTATTTCGCGCTCGGGATACTCGGCCTGAGCATCATCGCATCGCTGTCGGGCGAGTCGTTACTGAAGGGCCTGGCCTCCGGCGTGCTCGGCTTGATGGTCGCGACGGTCGGCTCGGACCCGGTCTCCGGTGTGCCGCGCTTCGTGTTCGGACGGCCGGAACTCCTCGACGGTATCGCGCCGATCCTGATCATGGTCGGGCTGTTCGCCGTCAGCGAGCTCTACCAGCAGGCGAGTGCCGCCGAGTGGCGCAAGACGGCTGGCGCCGAGACCCGGTTACGCTTCCCCGACGGCGCCCTGCGCCGCCGCCTGATCAAACCCCAGATACTGGGCGCAACGATCGGCACGCTGGAAGGCGTGATGCCCGGTGCCGGCGGGACGATCGCGTCATTCATGTCCTACAACGAGGCGCGCCGTTGGTCGCGCCACAAAGAAGAGTTTGGACACGGCTCACCGGAGGGGGTCGCGGCACCGGAGACTGCCAATAATACCGTGGCCGCGACTGCGCTCGTGCCCGTGTTGAGCTTCGGCATACCGGGCTCCAATTCCGCTGCGATCCTGCTGGGGGGGCTGCTCGTGCATGGCCTGATCCCGGGACCGCGGCTGTTCGAGGAGAATGCCGACGTCGTGGTCGCGCTCTACACGGGCCTCTTCGTCGCGAATCTCTCGCTGTTATTTATCGGCCTGTTGATACTGCCCGTGTGTCTCTGGCTCGTTAATCGTCCCAAGGCCTATCTGATGGCGTTTATCTACGCGCTGATTTTCTCGGGCGTCTATTCGATCGATCACAGCCTGTTCGATGTCGCGCTCGTGCTGGTCGTGGGGGTCGCCGGCGTCTTCATGCGCCTGGCCGGCCTGCCGATGCTGCCCGCCGTGCTCGGCGTCGTGCTGGGCTACATGATCGAATCCAACTATCGACGTTCCCTGGTACTGTCCGGCGGCGATCACGGCATCTTCATCGAAGACGCGATCGCGCTCGGCCTGCTTAGCACCGCGATGCTGTTCATCGCCGGCTCGTTGACGACGCGGGCTTACTTATTTGTACGTCGCCGAAGGCGGCAATCCGAGCGCGCTGCCGATGGTTGAGCCCGCGAAACTCACGGCCGCGCAGAGCCTCGCGGAATGGCTGCAGGCGCTGGATGCTCGCGAGATTCCGGAGGCGATGCGGCGCGCGTGCACGCATACCGTCATCGATACGCTCGGCCTCAGTATCGCCGCGAGATACACGGACTATGTCGGTGCTTTGCGCCAAGCCTGGCCCGCCGAGGGTCCGTGCACGGTATTCGGCTGGCCCGAGACGCGAGAGATGGCCGGCGCGGCAGTCATCAATGGCTCGGCCGCACACGGCGAAGACTTCGACAACACGTTCGAAGGCTGCCCGGTCCACTCCGGTGCCGTCGTCGTCCCGGCCGTGCTGGCCGCGGCAGAGAATTGGCGTCTGAGCCGCGCCCAGGCGCTCAAGGGCATCGCGGCCGGCATGGAGGTCATGTGCCGCCTCGGGCTGATCGCCCAGAAGGGCATCCATGCCGCAGGATTTCATCCGACGGCGGTACTCGGCACGATGGCCGCAACCGCTGGCGTGGCCGCCGCCGTCGAGCTATCCGCGACAGCGACCACCAACGCATTCGGCATCGCCGGCAGCATGGCCGGGGGGCTCATCGAGTATCTGGCCGATGGCTCGTGGACGAAGCGCCTGCACGCCGGCTGGGCGGCGCAGTCCGGCCTGCGCGCGGTCGCGATGGCACGGGCAGGATTTACGGGCCCGGCAACTGTGTTTGAGGGCGATCACGGCTTGTTCCACGGCTTCGCCCCGTCCATCGATCCCGACTTCGGGCTACTGACCGAGGATCTGGGCAGCCAGTGGCATGCGGAACGCACGGCGTTCAAACCCTATGCCTGCGGCACGATGACACAACCGTTCGTCGACTGTGCGATCAGCCTCGCACGAACGCTGAACGCCGACGACATCGCGACACTGACGTGCAAGGTCGGCGAAGGCACGGTGCATCGATTATGGGAGCCGCTGGCGCTGAAACGGCGGCCGCCGAACGCGTACGCCGCAAAGTTCAGCACGCCGTACTGCGTGGCGGTCGGCTTACTACGCGGCGATGCCGGGCTGGCCGAGTTTACTGCGGACGCCGTCCGTGACGAGGAAGTCCTCGAGCTCGCCGGTCGGGTCGGCTACGAAGTCGATCCCGACGACGAGTATCCGCGCAACTATTCCGGTCGTATCGTCGCTACGCTCAAGGATGGCCGAACGGTCGAGGCGCACCAGGCGCATTTGCGCGGCGGCCGCCGCGCGCCGCTGACACGCGACGAGCTCGTGCAAAAGTGCGCGGCGAACATTCGCTACGGCGGCTGTGATTCGAATGTCACAGACAGGCTCGTAGCGTTCGCCGATTCTCTGAACGCAGACGAGTCTCCGCTGTCGCTGCGCGCGGTGTTCGCGGAATGACGCGGCGGCGAGCCGGCTAATCCCCGGACAACTCCGGGATGTCCTCCAGTGCCGGCGGCTCCGGCACCGAGCGCACATACTCATAGATCTGCCGGAGTTTCTCGTCGCTGAGAACATTCGGCGAGTATGCAGGCATCAGATTCGTGTGCCGCACCAACCGCGCGAACGCCTCGAACGGATAGAGCGTCGGTGCAATACGCACGGCTGCGCCGCCCTGCCCTTCGTAGCCATGGCACTGCCAGCATTGGTTGGCGGTGAATAACGCCCGGCCGTCGCTTGCGGCTTGATCCGCGTCCTGCGCAAACGAAACTTCGACGCACATTAGAATAAGGAGTGCCGATAACGCGCGCGCAACCGTGCAGGGTTTAGCCAGCATGATCATGCCCCCTATCTCGGCTGACAGATGACATCGACGAGGGCCGGTTCGCCCTGGTCGACGACATCCAACGCGCGGATCAGGGCAGGCCTCAAGTCGTTCGGATCCGTGATCGGCCCCTCCGACCAGACTCCCATACCCGCCGCAACCTTGGCGAAATCGATGGCCGGGTGATCGAGTTCGTTACCCACTCTCGAACTCCCGTCGATCCCTCGTTGCCGGCGAGCCGCCATTCGCTGCAGGTGCATGAATTCCTGATGGTAGCCACGATTGTTGTGTGTCACGGATAATAGTGGGATCTCGTGATGCGCAGCGGTCCACAGAATCCCCGGCACGTACATCAGATCACCGTCTCTTTGGACGTTGATCGCGAGCCGGCCGTGAGCACGATGGGCAAGCGCGGCACCCACAGCCGAGGGTGCCCCATAACCAAGCCCTGCCCCGCCGGCGCGACCGATGTGCTGATAGTGCCGATCGATCGTCCACAGGCGCCTCGCCCAACGGCTCTGCAAGCTGTCGTTCGAAACTAGCGCCCAATCACGGTCCTTGACGAGTTGCCACAGCTCCATATAGAGGCGCGCCGTGCTGACTGGGCTCGCGCCCCAACCGTAACGCGCGGCATCGAGGTCCCGGGCGCGCGTCTGCGCATGAGCCGCTCGCCAGCGTTGCTCACGTTCCGAATTGCTCGCTCGCCTGGCCCTCGACATCTGCTGGCGGACCTCCTCCGTGAGCGACGGCAACGTCTCTTGTGCGTCGCCGGCGATCGAGAGATCCGATGCGTGATAGCGCTGGAAGCTCTGATAGTTCGACTTGATAAAGAGATCTTTGACGCCGATATCGATGACCCGGGCGTCGGGACGCGCGATGCGTTGTTCATCTCGATGGACGCGGTCGCGCAAGGTGTTCAGAAGGCCCCAGGTGTCGTAGAGCTCTAACCCTAGAATCACGTCCGCTTGAGCGACCACGCCGGAACCCTGGGACAGATAGTGCGTGTTGGGAAAGTTCATGCGCCCCGCCTGATTCACGACCGGTGCCTGTAAGGCCTCGGCTAGCTCGATCAGCCGCTCGACACCGTCCTGGTCATGCGCCATCAGGTCGACCACGATCACCGGATTTTCGGCTTCAACCAACCAGCGCGCGGCCTCTTCGAGCGCCGCGGCACCACCGCGCGGCGGCACCGTCGGCGCGACCCCTGGAATGGTCGGCGCCTGGCTACCCATCTCTGCTTCCTGCAGATGGCCGTCGATGATGACCACGACGGGCCCCATCGGAGGCGTCGTCGCGATCTTGTAAGCGCGCGCCATGGATTCCGAGAAGTGCTGCAATGACAGCGGCGCATCGTCCCACTTGGTGAAATCGCGTACGACTCTGGCTGCATCCTGCGCAGAATGGGACCACTCCACGCCGCTACGGCGCTCGGTGGCATCGAAATGGTTACCGCCGAGCACGACCATCGGTACCCGGTCGCACCAAGCGTTGTACATTGCCATGGACGCATGCTGCAAACCAACGGTGCCATGCACCAGAACGCCGATGGGCTTGCCACCGGCCACCTTCGCGTAACCATGGGCCATCGCGATGGCCTGCTCCTCGTGCGGACAGGTCAGAAGTTCCGGTTTCGAGTTGCCGCCGTAATTGACGATCGACTCGTGCAGGCCGCGGAAGCTCGAGCCCGGATTCGTGGTGATGAATGGGAGCTCGAGATCCTTGATCACATCCACCATGAAGTCCGAGCCCGGATGTCTGACGAAGTACTCCCTGGCTTCCTCAGCGCTATAACCCTCCGGAACGTCGTACTCCATCGCCTCGGCAGCAGCACTCGGGGGTGTGACGGCAGCGAGTTGCGCGCCGGCCTGACTACTGCCTTGCTGCGCTGCGGCGGGATTGGTTAAGGCCGCAGCGGCAACACCAGCGGTGGCGCCGGAAAGAAACTGCCGGCGGTTGACGCCCGCAGATTTGTTTTTGGTCGTCATCGCATCCCCCCGTGGTAAAAGATGCCGAGCAAGGAGTGGTCCAACAGATTTAGCTTGATGGACCACTCGGAGCATAGAGCGTGAACGGAGTGTTTGCCACTAAGGCAACCGGGCTAGGCACACAACAGCCATTTAGAGTTCGCGCTTTGCCGCCTGCCAAAATGCTTCCAGGGCTTGCGTATCGAACGCCTGCCAATCACCACCCGCGGCGCTGACTTTCTCCTCCACGCAACGAAATCGCTGCTCGAAACGACGATTCGCACCCCGCAGGCACGCTTCGGGATCCAGCTGCAGATGCCGGCAGACATTCGCCAAGGCGAACAGCACATCGCCCATCTCAGCTTTGACGGAATCCTCGCTGCCTGCCGCGATCGCTTCATCGAGCTCCTCTAATTCCTCGTCAACTTTCGCCCGCGGCCCGGCCAACTCATGCCAGTCGAACCCCACGCGAGCAGCACGATGACCGAGCTTGGTGGCGCGGGTCAGCGCCGGCAGGGCCTTCGGCAGGCCATCCAAGACACTGCCACGGTCACCATCGGCACGCTCCGCATCCTTCAGAGCCTCCCAGGCGACCGTTTGATCCGCGGCACTGTGCACCTGCGCATCGCCAAAAACATGCGGATGCCGCCGCGTCATCTTGTCGCAGATCGCAGCGACTACGTCAGCGAAATCGAAAGCGCCCGATTCCTGAGCGATGCGCGCGTGGTAGACCACCTGTAGCAAGAGATCCCCGAGCTCGTCCTTGAGACCCTTGAGGTCGTCCCGGGCGATGGCATCGGCGACTTCGTACGCCTCCTCGATCGTATACGGCGCGATACTCGCGAAGGTCTGTTCGCGATCCCAGGGGCAACCGTCGTGCGGATCCCGGAGCCGGACCATGATCTCAAGTAAATTATCGATTGTATTCATAAGTTTTTGTTATTTATTGTTTTATGATCTGGACAAAGTTTCTCAATATCATTGCGGTCGCGCCCCAGACGTGGTGTCCGGCGTAGTCGAACTCATAGATCCGCAGCGTCGTCCCAAAACGCTCCCGCATACTCGAGCGAACACTGTCCTCTCGAAGCAGAAACTCCAGAGGCACTTCGAAGACGTCGGCGACCTCGGACCGGTCGGGGACCGCGCGAAACTCCGACGCGACGAACCCGACAACCGGCGTAATCAGAAACCCGGTACCGGTCAGAATATCCTCCAGACAACCGGCGATCGAGACCAGATCGGGCCGCAATTGGACCTCCTCCTCGGCCTCTCTGAGCGCAGCCGCCACGGGGCCATCATCCCCCTCCTCGATGCGCCCACCCGGAAAACTGACTTGCCCGGGATGATCGGCGAGATTGGCCGCGCGCTCCGTGAGGATCACGTGCAGGCCACCTGGTCTTTCAACCAAGCCCAACAGCACAGCCGCCGAAGTCGGTGCATCGCTCAATAGATCCAGAAGATCCTGGGAAACCGGACCGTCAGCCTGGGCCAACAACCGCGATAGGGGATCGGCCTGGTTCGGGGCACGCGCGAGCTGTTTCTCGATCAGAGCGCGCAACGGCCCGTCAGCCTTTGATTCCGCCTCGCGTGAGTTCCATCGGGTCGAGCAAGGCCTTGAGCTCTTCAACGCTGAGGTCCGTCTCCTGCGCCGCTACCTCCTGAATCGGCCGGCCTTCCCGATACGCCTGCTTA
>SMWF01000040.1 GCA_004357385.1 Gammaproteobacteria bacterium
CAACGAATTCATCATCGATCGTCCGAACGCGCGTCGACACCTGGCATTCGGCTTCGGCATCCATCGCTGCATGGGCAATCGTCTGGCCGAAATGCAACTGCGCATCGTCTGGGAAGAGATCACGGCGCGCTTCAGCCACGTCGAGGTGGTGGGCGAGCCGGTGCGGATACGTTCGAACTTCGTGAACGGCTACTCGGATCTGCCCGTCAGGCTTCACGTCTGAACTCTTTATTGCGGGGTCGTTGAAGTTCCGAGCGCCGCGGAAGGAATGCCGTACGGAAAAGCGCGCATTCTATACGCCTGAATTTTGTTTTCAGGCCCTGTGTCCCATGCCGCGCCAACCCGCTATGGCGTTCAATCCGAGATATAACCTTCGAGGGTGTGATGGAAGTGCCGGATCTTGGTCTCCTGGTAGTTCGCCAGAACGATTGAGTCGTACTGCGCAGCCATGAGCCCGATCTGCACCTTCGGCAGGTTGAAGGTGTCCTGCATAAAAACCCTCGCCAGCATCCCCAACTCCGGTGCGTTGGTCCACGGTTCGTCCTCGGCAAGCCAGTGAATCGGCGCCGGGTCCGGCCGCTCACCCGCGAAGGGGCTCATGAAGTAACACTCCATGATCGACTTGTCGTGGCGATTATCGTACGGCCGGAAGCGATAAACGATCCGGTTGTAGCCGCCCCAGGGATGAAAGTTCGGGAACAGCGTGTAGTAGATGCTGTCCGAAACACAAGCGTCTGAAATAGGCGTGTCCTCGCCCACGATCGGCTGCAGACCCGCGCGCGCACCCTCCGCCATAAACGCCCTCGCCGTCATCCCCTCGGGAACCTGCATCATCGACTCGGAATCGAGATCCCGCATGGTTATCGAATCAAACATTTCCTGCTCGGTGGGTTCGAACCGCAAGTGCGGACTCGGCGTCCCGTTCGGGGTGATCGCGCGCGATACGTTGCCCCAGGCGTCGTACTGGGAATTCTCATCGCCAATGCCACCGAGAATCTGCGGGTGCGTCGCGACGACGTGGAACGCTTCCATGAAGGCTTCCTGACAGGCCTTCCAGTTGCAGCCCATGATTTTGGCGACATGCGCTTCGATGTAGCGATCTTCGGGCGACCACACGGCGAAGTGTTCCGGCAGCACGCCCAGAAATTCTGCCAGCGGTTGCGCCTCGAGGTCCATGTTGATGAACACCCAGCCACCCCAGGTGTCGCACAACACGGGGGTGAGCGTAAAATCTTTCTTGTCGATGTGGGGGAAGTCCCATTCCGAAGTGACGCCGCGCAGGGAACCGTCGATGTTCCAGCTGAAGCCGTGGAACGGGCAGATGAAGTTGGACACCTTGCCCGGCGCATCACACAGGCGCCTACCGCGGTGCCGACAGACGTTATGATGTGCCACGATGCCCTCTGCGGTGCGCACGACCAGTATCGAGTAGGGGCCAATCTCGTAGATCAAATAGTTGCCGACCTCGGGGACCTCTTCCTCGCGACACGCCATCTGCCAGACTTTCGGCCAGACCCGCTCCATTTCTATCGCGTGAAACTCAGGCGTCGAGTAGCGGCTGACCGGTACGCTGGTGATCGGGGATTCGAATATACCTTCGAGCGTCAGCGTCTCGGGCGGCGGAACGACATCGTTGGCGATCAACTCCTGATAACTGATGCCTTCGGAACGGGGTGCCATTTTGGTCGCCATAATTTCTCCTGGACTCGAATCTAACGCGAATCCGTATGCGAATAGTTCAGCCGCGGTGCTTGCGCGCGCCGTCTTCGTCAGGAAGCTGGGGGCCGGCCAGCCAGACGAGCATGTGCGGATCCGCGTGGGTGAGTTCGCCCGAGTGATGCCGACCATCGTGGTAGAACACCCCGCACAATCCGTTGTTGTCGACATCGACCAGTCCATCGTCCCGCACCCGGTAGATCGCTCCGGATATCGGATGCTTCAGCGCCGCCACGTCGAATCCTCCAAAAGCACGCCTGCTGGAAAGTCACTCGCAATCATAACCATTCTCAGCGCGCGCTGAGACCTCACACAATCGAGAGCGCGGCTGCGCGGATCAGCAGCTCGGTGCCGCATCAATCGAGCAGCGCCGACGCCAGCGCAGCGCGGTGGTACGGGGCATCACCGAATTGACACTGACACCACAGCGCCCGGCGTAGATACAACTGGGCGTCGCATTCGTAGGTGAATCCGAACCCGCCGTGAAACTGGATGGCCCGGTCGCCGGCGAACGCGAAGGCTTCGCTGGATTCCGCCTTGGCCATCCGCAGCGCCACCTCGGCATCGTCCTGATCGAGTACCGACGCTGCGTGATACAAATGCGAACGGGCTCGCTCGAGGCCGATCAGTATGTCTACGGTGGGATGCTTCAATGCCTGATAAGCGCCGATGGTTCGACCGAACTGAGTACGCGTGTTGAGGTATTCGACCACGACATCGAGCACGCCCGCCGTTCCGCCGCAGCTCTCTGCGGAGAGCAGCAACAGCGCCGCACGCTGCACCGCAACCAAGGCCTCCAGCGCGGCATCGCCTCGTATCAGGTCGGTCTCCGCAATCTGGACACCGTCCAGATTGAGGCGGTAGCTGCGCCGCGTTTCGTCGATCACGATTTCACGGCTGAGCGCACCGTCGCCCAGCGTGGAAGCGTCAATCACGGCCAGCGCCGGCGTACCATCCAGCGTCACCGACGCCACCAACACCTGGGCGACCGCCGCATCGGTGACGAACGATTTAACGCCCGACAGGGTGAATCCCGAGTCGCTCGGAACTGCAGCCGAGCGGCCCCCATGCAACGACCAGTCGCCCCCCGGCTCGACCAACGCCACGCTTCCGGGCTCGCCATTCGCGAGACGCGGTAACCACTTGGCGGACGGCGCCGAATCGCTGTGGAGCAGCGCCTGGATCGTCAGCTGAGTCGACAGAAACGGCGTTGCGCAAAGACGGCGCCCCATGGGCTCGGCAATGGTCACGGCTTCGGCCAAGCCGAGGCCGCTACCGCCGTGCTGCTCGGGAACCGCCAGGCCGAGCCAGCCCAGGCTCGCCATTTCCTCCCAGACGCCTACTTCGAAGCCGTGTTCGGTCCCCAGTTGCTCCCGAACGACGCGGATGGGCGACTTGTCTCGAAAAAAGTCAACCGCGGTATCGAGCAGCATGGCCTGCTCGTCACTGAACTTGATTTTGCGGGTGAGTGCAGTCGTCATGATCAACTCTTCGGCAGGCCGAGCACGCGCTCGCCCACGATATTGGCCTGTATCTGGCTGGTACCACCGCCGATCGTCGCCGAGAACGCATTGAAGTACGCCCGTTGCCACTTGCCTCCCTCGGTCACGTGAGCGTCCCCGACCCAGAGCGCGCCGGCACCACCCTGCAGGGCGATGGCGAATTGGCAAAGGCGCCGATGGTGCTCGGTACCGCGCAGCTTTCCGGACATGGGAATCGCGCCCGGCCGATCCGCACACAGCGCCGGTATCCGCGCCCGGGCTCCGCACAAGCGATCGCCCTGTTCCTCGACGAGGAATCGCACCAGTTGGTCTCGAACCCATGGGTCTTGGATCGCGGGACGCCCATCCCGATGGCAATGGCGTGCCAGATCGACGACGTCTTGAACCGTTACCGCCATCATGCTCAAGCCGCCCGCCTGGCCACCGGCGGCGCCGCGTTCGAAGGTGAGCGTCGTCATGGCGATCTGCCAGCCCTGCCCCTCGGCACCCATCAGAGATTCCGCCGGAATCCGCGCGTCGTCGAAGAACGTCTGGGTGAAGCCGTACTCGCCGGTGAGCTTCCGGATGGGTTGCACCCGCACCCCTGGAGCATCCATGGGCGCCAGAAAGTAGCTCAGGCCCGCGTACTTGTTCTCCGCATCCGGGTCAGTTCTCGCAAGTAAAATCATATACTTAGCGTAACTTCCTAGACTCGTCCATATCTTTGAGCCCGTTATGATCCATTCATCGCCGTCCCTTACCGCGCGCGTCTGAGCGTTGCCGAGATCCGAACCGTTGTCAGGCTCTGAAAAACCCTGACACCAGATATCTTCCGCGCTGAGGATCCCCCGGATGTACTTTCGCTTCTCCGCTTCGGTGCCCATGTGCAGGATCAACGGGCCGGCCCAGTTCAAGCCGATCGTGTTGGTCATGAACGGTACGTGCTGCCGCGCCATCTCTTCGTTGACAACGTCCTGAAACACCTGCGCGACGCCACCACCGCCGTACTCGCTGGGCCAGCTCATGCCCAGGTATCCCGCTTCGTACACCTGCTGTTGCCAATCCCTGAGGAAATGGAACTGCTGGTCGGTGCCCACCTCCATGAAGCTCTCAGGCAGAAGGAAGTCCGGTTCGTCCGGCCGATGCGCGACCAGCCAGGCACGCACCTCGGCGCGAAACTCCTTCAGTTCCTGCGCCTCTGGGGCGCGCGCCGTCATGTGCTGGCACCCTCCAACAGATCTGCGGGCAGCTCGACGTATTTGGCACGCAGGTACTCGCCCATCGACTTAGCCTGTCCATCGATGCGGGTGTTGGAGGATACGCCGTCCTTCAGCACCCCGTGCACGTAAAAGTTGAGCGCTTTCAGGTTCGGTAGTTCGTAGCGATCGATCGGGTATTGGGCAAGATCCGGTAGCAGCCGCTTGAATTCCTCGACCGTCAGAAATGCATGCAGAAAGCCGTAGCTGGCATCGGTTTTGGCCCACACCCCCACATTCGCACAGCCGCCCTTGTCGCCCGAGCGCGTTCCGAACAGACGCCCGAACGGCGCACGCACCCGTTCCCCTCCCGGGGCCTGGGGAATCGGCACGGGAACCTCCTGATAGTAAATCTCGTCGAGCCCCAACTGGCTGGTGGGCGCAACCTCGACGACGCTGCCATCGCAATGAACCCGTTCGACGATATGGCTGCTGTCGATGAGTGCCGGCCAGTAGACGATGAACGGCGCGCCGGAGCTCACCACGTTGCGACCCGTATAGCCCGGGTAGTTGGCCAGCGCCAGTTCGACGACCTTCGCCGAGAACAGCCGGCCGACTTTGTTCGGATCTTTGGAGGTGACGTTGATCCGCAACGCGGCGAACGCTTCCTCGTTGCTCTCGGGGTCTTCCTTGTCGCTGCGTATCAACTGCACGTCGACTGATTCGAACTGCTCCTCGCCACCCAGGGAGCTGAACAGCGCGTCCCGGAAGATTGAGGCCTTCTCGTCGACATCCAGGCCCGTCAACAGCATTTCGCAGCCGTTGCGATAGCCGCCGGCGGTGTTGATGCAGACTTTGTGGGTCGGCGGCGGGCTGCTGCCACGGCAGCCGCTGACGCGAACTCTATCAACGCCGACCTGCTCGACGTTCATGGTGTCGAAATGGCCAATGACGTCGGGATTCAGGTAGGCAGGCGTGCTGATCTCGTAGAGCAACTGCGCGGTCACGGTGCCGACCGAGACCAGTCCCCCCGTACCGGGATGTTTAGTAACGGTGAAGCTGCCATCGGCCTCCACCTCGGCAATCGGGAAACCGACGTTGCGATAACTGGGAACTTCCTGGAAGAACGAGTAGTTGCCGCCGGTCGCCTGGGCGCCGCACTCGACGATGTGTCCGGCCGCGAGTGCACCCGCCAGCGCATCGTAGTCCGCACGGTCCCAGTTGAAATGATACGCGGCAGGTCCGATCACAACCGCCGCGTCCGTCACCCGCGGGCAGATCACCACGTCCGCACCCTGATCCAGCGCCTCCTTGATTCCCCAGGCCCCGAAGTAGACATTGGCGGTTACCGGCTCGTTGCCCGAGTCAGCCAGCGCCACGCCCTTGTCGATGTTTATCAGCGCTTCGCCGGCGGCCTGCAGGTCGGCCAGCCGCGGCATCAGATCGTCGCCGTCGATGTAGGCGACTTTTGCGGACAGACCCAGCTCATCGAGAATCGCTTCAATCTCCTGTGTCATGCCGGCCGGGTTCAAGCCGCCGGCGTTGTTGACGATCTTTATCCCGCGTTCCAGGCACGGTTCGATCACTTCACGGAACTGTTTAAGGAACGTTCCGACGTAGCCGGCGTTTGCTCCTCGCTGCTGGCGCTGATTGTAGAGAATGGTCATGGTCAACTCGGCGAGGTAGTCGCCGGTCAGATAGTCGATCGGGCCACCCTCGACCATTTCGATGGCTGCCGACAGCCGATCGCCATAGAAGCCGCTGCAGTTGGCAATTCGCACGACATCGTTCATCAGGCCGCCCCTTTCCCTTTTCGTTTGTCTTCCTCAGCCCAGCTCGGTTTGCGCTTCTCGCGGAACGCCGCCATCCCTTCAGTGGCCTCTTCCGAGCGAAACAACCGCATGCTCCATTCGGTGGTCGCTTCGAATCCTTCGTCAACGGACAATTCAGCCACGGTGCGCACCAGCCGCTTAGCCTCGGCTACCGCGATCGGCCCTCCCAGATTGATCGCCGCAATCTCCTGCTCGACCGCGCTGACCAGGTCGGCCGCCGGTACCGCCCGATGCGCCAGTCCGTACTCGACCGCCTGACGACCATCGAAACGTTCGCCGGTGAGGAACAGCCTCATGCCATGGTGCTTACCCAGCTTGGGCAGGCAGACCACCGAGATGACTGCGGGAATGACCCCGATACGGACCTCGCTGAAGCTGAACAGCGCGGCCTCGTCGGTGACGACGATATCGGCAGCACCAACCAATCCGAGCCCCCCTGCGAAGGCCGCCCCGTTGATCGCCGCGATGACCGGTTTGCGCGCGTCGAGGATGGTCTTCAGCACCTGGGGGTACGGCACCGCCCGGCCACCTTCGATTGCTTCCCCCGGGGGGCTCTTGAGGTCTGCGCCGGCGCAGAACGCCGGACCGTTGCCGGTAATGACCACGCAGCGAACCGCATCGTTCTCGAGCGAGCGGCAGAGGTGATCGTAGAGTTCGACCACCAGTACCGCGGACAATGCGTTGCGGTTCTCAGGCCGGTTCAAGGTGATCCAGGCCGCGCCGTCCCGGACCTCGTACAGCGTTGCTTGCGTTCCCGACATATCAGTTTGCCTCTTGTTCTTCGGCTTGTTCGCGCCCGTCCGTCAACACGATCAGCAACTCGCCGTTCGCGACCTGGTCGCCTTCGGTCACTCGTAGCTCCGCGACCACGCCCTCCTCGGGTGCGGTGATGCGATGCTCCATCTTCATGGCTTCGAGTACGAGCAACAGCTGACCCGCCGCCACCTTGTCTCCAACCTCAATGTGTGTTGCAAGCACGTTGCCGGGCATGGGCGCCACCAGGCCGCCCGAGACGCTCGTTTTGTCCGAACGGGGGAACCGGGGCTGCTCGAGAAGTTCCACGTCACCCGCCGGCCCGTGAATCAACCAGGTATCCCCCGCACTCGCCAAGGCGAAGCGCAGCCGCCGACCATCGATCTCGAGAATCACCTCGTCCGCACCTCGGGCTCGGACGACAACCCGGTAGGATTGCGCTGCGATCTGCACGTCAAACACACCGTTGCGGCCCGCTCTGTAACCCACGTCGATTTCGTCGTCACCATGCCGGAAATGCGTGTGTTCCAGTGGCATCGGCGTGTTTCGCCACCCGGACGGGATACTCCGGAGCACGGTGGCCGCGGCGTGACGATCGGCCTGGGCCGCCAGCGCAGCCGCGATCGCCGCCTCGTTCAGTTCCGCGACGGACGGCACATAGCGCGTTGCCGGGCGCACGCGCTCGATGAAGTTCGTGGTGGTTTCGCCTGCCAGAAACTCCGGCGTCCGCAGGGTCGCCACGAGAAAATCCCGATTCGTCTTGAGCCCCTGGATGCGTGTCGTTTCCAGCACCCGGGCAAGGCGCAACGCGGCTTCTCGTCGAGTCGGGGCATGGACGATCACCTTGGCGAGCATCGGGTCGAACTGAATACCCACCACACTTCCGCTTTCGATCCCCGAATCGAATCGCGCCTCGGCAAATCGGGACGGTTCCCACGCAACGACGGTTCCCGAGGCGGGCAGAAAGTCGTTTTCCGGGTCCTCTGCGTAGAGGCGCGCTTCGATCGCATGCCCGTCGATTCCAATCTCATCCTGGGCAAAGCTCAGTGGCTCGCCCTGGGCGATCAGCAACTGTTCACGCACGAGATCGAGTCCGGTAATCGCTTCGGTCACCGGATGTTCGACCTGGAGTCGGGTATTGACCTCGAGAAACCAGAACTGATCGCCGTCTAACAGGAATTCGACCGTTCCCGCAGAGCAATAGCCGATGGCTTTGACGGCCGCAACCGCGACATCGCACATGCGGGCACGCAACGCATCGTCCACCGCCGGCGACGGCGCTTCTTCGATGATCTTCTGGTGGCGACGTTGGATCGAACATTCGCGCTCGAAGCAATGCACCACCTCGCCATGCTGATCACCCAGCACTTGAATCTCCACGTGGCGCGATGCGGTCAACCAGCGTTCCAGGAAGACCGTATCGTCGCCGAAGGCGGATCCGGCTTCGCGGCGCGCGCTGGCCACAGCCTCCGTGAGATCCGCTTCGGATTCGACCACGCGCATGCCCTTGCCACCCCCTCCCGCGGCGGCTTTGACCAGCACCGGATACCCAATTTCGGCTGCCGCAGCCAGCGGGTCGTCAGCCTCCCCGAGTTCGATCGCGGCCAAGGTCGGCACGTCGGCCTCCTGCATCAGGCGCTTCGCCACGAGTTTGTCCCCCATCCGGGCAATGACCTCGGCGGGTGGCCCCACCCAGATTAACCCGGCATCGACAACGGCCTGGGCAAACGCCGCATTTTCGGACAGAAAACCGTAGCCCGGGTGAATCGCATCGGCACCGCTGCGCGACGCCGCCGCCAACAACTTGTCGACATCGAGGTAGGTTTCGGCGGAACTGGAACCAACCAGGGCCAGCGCTTGATCCGCCTCGTGGACGAAGGGCGCATCGGCATCGTCGTCGGCGTACACGGCAACGGTGGAAATTCCCATGGCGTGGGCGGACCGGATAATGCGGCGCGCAATCTCGCCGCGGTTGGCAATGAGCAGTCGATTGATTGTGCATTGTCCCATCGTCACATCCGCCACGTGCCGTAGGCTTTGGTACCTTCCACCGGACCGCTGTGGCACGCCGACAAGACCATTGCGATCGTGATCCGGGTGTCGCGTGGATCGATCATGCCGTCATCGGAGACCCGGGACGTCGCGTACAGCCCTTTGGAGCGCTCTTCGGCCCAGTACGCGACCACTTCGGCCCTTTTCGCATCCGCCGCTTCGTCGAATTCCAGACCCCGGCGTTCGGCCGCGGCGCGCTGCACGATGCTCATCACCCCGGCCATCTGCTTCGGCCCCATGACCGCGATCTTCGCGGTCGGCCAGATGAAGGTGAACCGCGGGCCGAAGCCCCTCCCGCTCATGCCATAGTTGCCCGCCCCATAGGACGAACCCACGATGATCGTGATATGGGGCACCGTCGAGTTGGATACCGCATTGATCATCTTCGAACCGTTCTTGGTGATGCCACCCTGTTCGAATTCGGTACCGACGATGTAACCGGTGATGTTGTGCAAAAAGAGCAGCGGCACGTCGATCTGGTTGCACAACTGAATGAACTGCGCCGCCTTCTCCGAGGATTCCGAGAACAGTGCGCCGTTGTTGCCCAGCACGCCGATCGGATACCCATGAACGGACGCCCAGCCACAGACCAGCGTCGGTCCGTACTCCGGTTTGAACTCCTCGAAGCGAGACCCATCGACGATCCGGGCAATGACATCGCGCATATCGAAAGCGCCGCGCAGGTCCCTGGAGACCAGGCCGAGCAGTTCTTCCGGGTCGTGCACGGGCTCATCGCCCGGAAGCGTCGGCCCGGGTCCCTGCTTGCGCCAGTTCAGATGCGCGATCACCTCACGGCAGATGCGGATCGCGTCCATCTCGTCTTCGGCAAGATAGTCGCCAAGGCCGGAAATCTGAGTGTGCATCTCCGCACCGCCGAGGCTCTCTTCGTCGGCCTCCTCACCGGTCGCCATCTTGACCAATGGCGGCCCTCCCAGAAACACCCTCGACTGCTTCTTGACCAGGATGTTGTAGTCGCTCATACCGGGTTGATATGCGCCCCCGGCCGTGGAACTGCCGAACACCACGGATACCGTCGGAATGCGCAGTTTGGACAACTCGGTAATCTCGTAAAACAGTCGCCCGGACTCGCCGAAGTGCGCCCCGGTGTCGCGCCGCATTGCGGCTTCGGGGTCCCCGTCGGCTTCGCCGCGCAGGTCCGCGCCCGCCGATTCCACGAACTGAACGTAGGGCAGACGATTCTCCCGGGAGATCTGTAACCCACGCATCAGTTTTTTGCCGTTGAACGCGTTGATCGCCCCGGCCCGTACGGACGGATCGTGTCCCATGACCAGGCACTCGACCCCGCTGATGACGCCGATGCCCACGACGTAGCCGGAACCGATGGTGAAGTTCGATCGCCACGCCGCAAGCGGACTGATCTCGAGAAAGGCTGTGTCGCGATCCAGCACGTGCGTAATCCGCTCGCGGATCGGCAGTTTGTCGCGCGACCGCAAACGCTGCATGGCCTCTTCACCGCCTCCTTCCGCCGCCTGCGCGAGCAGCCCGTCAATCTCCTCGAGCATCTCGAGCATGTCGTCGCGATTCCTGGCGAACTGTTCGCTACGCGTGTCTAGATTCGACGTCAGCACTGCCATCCGCAATCCCCCATGATGATTCCCGCTATCCGAACTCGACAGACCAACCTCTCAAAACCCGTCGGCCGCGTCAATCCATCTGCGTGAGCCTGCTGGCATGATCCTCGCGCTGCGCTTACGCTTCATCCTTCACCGTCCCGTCACCTCTTCAACAAGACAGCAGCGAGCATCTCACATGGCCGACTCCAACCGACAACTTCAGATCGCGGAACTGCCCACGGACAAACTCTCCGCGGAGCACTTCAGGATGGTCGAGGCACCCATACCAACGCCCGGCGAAGGCGAGGTACTTGCCCGCACGCTGTTGCTGTCGCTCGACCCCGCCAATCGCGCCTGGATGCAGGGAGCCACCTACCGCTCAGCGCTGAACGCCGGCCAGGTAATGGCCGGATTCACGCTCGGGCGGGTGATCGAGTCGAACGACCCGGAATTCGCGGCCGGCGATCTCGTGGAAGGCGACGGCGGCTGGCAGGACTACTTCTGCCTGGCCGGAAAACGATTGAACAAACGCGCGCCGCGGGAGCCGCTGACCCATCTGATGAGCGTGCTGGGCGTGACCGGCAATACGGCCTATTACGGCATGGCCGGCATCGGCAAGCCAAAAGCCGGCGAAACCATCCTGGTGTCCGCCGCGGGGGGCGCCACCGGCTCGGTGGCCGGTCAGATCGCCAAGCGGGCGGGCGCGCGGGTGGTGGGGGTTGCAGGGGGACCGGATAAATGCGCCCGGGTGGTCGCCGAACTCGGGTTCGACGAGTGCCTCGACTATCGCGGGGCCAATCTGTTTCAGGCGCTTAAAGAGGTCTGTCCGGACGGCATCGACGTCTACTTCGACAACGTCGGTGGCACCACCCTGGAGGCCGCGCTGTTCCGCATGAATCTACACGGGCGGATCATCTGCTGCGGCGTCGTGTCCCAATACGACACCGCCACTCCGGCGCCGGGGCCGCGCGGCGTACCGGGGTTGCTGGTTACGAAACGATTGACCATGCAGGGCTTTCTGGTGGGCGACGATCCCGCGCTGATCGAAGAAGGCCAGGCGAACCTGAGCGCGTGGGTCGACGACGGCAGCATCACCGTTGCCGAGGACGTGGTCGAGGGTCTGGAGAATGCACCGGCCGGACTCGTCGGGCTGCTGGCCGGCGAGAACTTTGGCAAGCGGATGATCAAAGTGAGCGATTGATCGGAACTGCCAACCCGGAGCCGCCCGCGCATGTCAGCCAAGGTCCACCCCGACCGGACAATGATCCGATCCGCAAACCGTCGGCCAGATGAACGCGTCGGTGACGCGCCGGGCCGCTGAGGGCGACGCCAGCACATAATCGATGCGCCAACCCACGTTGTTCTCGCGCGCGCCACCCCACTGGCGCCACCAGGTGTAATGCCCCGTCTCCCCCCGGTGGGCGGCACGAAAAGTATCCACCCAGCCGGCGTCCGTCCAACGCGAGAACTCGGCGCGCTCCTCCGGAAGGAAACCGCTGCTCTTCCGGTTGCTGTCCGGACGCGCCAGATCGATCGTTTCGTGGGCCGTGTTGTAGTCGCCCATCACGAACACGGGCCCGCGTTTTCTGAGATGTTGGATACGCTCGAAGACCGCGGCGTAGAAATCGAGTTTGTAACCGACGCGGCTGTTATCGCGGTCCTTGCCGCTGCCTTTCGGGAAATAGACGCTGGCAACAGCCATGCGCCCGAAATGGGCAATCAGCAGACGACCCTCGGCGTCCATGGACGCATCGTTCAGCGCCGTCTCAATCCGCGTGGGCACCTCGCGCGCGTAGATTGCCACGCCGCTGTACCCGGGCCGCTCGGCGGGCGCGAAATGAGCGCTCCAACCCTTTGGGCTTCGGGTCTGGTCATCCAGTTGCTCAGGGAACGCGCGGACCTCCTGCAGGCCCACAATGTCCGCCTTACCGTGGCGCAGGAAATCATTAAAACCCTTCTTCACGCAGGCCCTGAGGCCATTGACGTTCCAGCTGAGGATGCGCACCTACGACGCCTCAGGCCACGCACTCGAAGTGATCGAGATCCGGCGCGCGCATTTCCTGCTGAAAGCGATCGAAGGTCCAGGGCCAGGTCGCCGGTATGCCGTTGTCGTCGAGATACCAGCTACGACAACCCGTCACCCAGACCGTGCCGCCCATCGCGTCTGCGAGTTCATCATTGAAGGTGCGTGTAGCATCCGCGGTCGCCGCGATCTCCCGGCACTGTCCGCTTCGGACCTGTTCGATCAATTGCATGATGTAGTCGAACTGCAATTCGGCCACTTCGATCAGCGAAAAGTTTCCGATCGGGCTGTTCGGGCCGATCAGCATGAAAAAATTCGGGAACCCGGGGATCGACACCGAGCGATAGGCCCGGGTCGATTCGGACCAGGCGTCGTCCAGTGCGACGCCGTCCCGACCGATGACGGCCATCGGGCGCATGAACTGATGGGGGTGGAAACCGGTAGCCAGCACCAACACATCGAGCTCGTGAAAAGACCCATCCGCGCACCGCACACCACCGGGTTCAACGGCGGCAATTCCCTCGACGACGAGCTCGGCATTGGGCTTCTGAATCGCCTGGTAGAAATTATCCGACACGATCAGTCGTTTGCACGCGGCCTGATAGTCCGGGGTCAATTTGCGCAACAAGGCCGGGTCACGAACGCTGTCTTCCAGGTTGTGACGGCAGGCGTCCTCGATGAGCGCTAGTTGTTCCGGATTCGCGCCCACCACGGCACTCGAAAATGACTCGGAGAAGGCCTTCGAAAGAAACTGATACAACTCGCGCAGGTCATCCGGGCGCTCGCGAAACGATTGCTTCTCCGTCTCGCTGTAGACCGGATTGTCCTGGGGGAAGATCCATTGCGCAGTCCGCTGAAACAACGCCAGCTGAGCCACTCGATCGACAATCGCGCCGGTGATCTGAACCGCGGTCGAACCCGTGCCGATGATGCCAACGCGTTGCCCATCCAGGGGCACGTCATGGTCCCAACGGGCGCTGTGAAAACACGCTCCCGCAAAGGTCTCCAGACCCACTATCTGCGGCTCGTTCGGATGGTGCAGAACGCCCGTCGCGCAGATCACGAAGTCGACCGTGTCGAGCAGGCCATCCGCACTTTCGAGCGTCCAGCGCCCGTCGCTGAACTCGCAACGGATGATTTCCTTGCCGTACCGAATGAACGGTTCGAGGTCGAAATCCGCCGCTGTTTTCTCGAAGTAGGCCTGAATCTCGGCGCCCGGGGAGAACCGGTGGCTCCACTCCGGATTGGGCGCAAACGTATAGCGGTATAAATGCGACGGCACATCGCAGGCGAGACCGGGATAGGTGTTTTCACGCCAGGTGCCGCCGACCCGGTCTGCTTTTTCGTAGATCGCAAAGTCGGTGATACCGGCGTCTTTGAGCTTCACGCCACACAACAGGCCGGACATCCCCGCTCCAATCACCGCAAAGCGCGGTTCGCTCGTTACCTTCACGCCGCTGGTTCTCCACCGTGAAAGTGCGGCAGTCTAGCGGGTCGGGTCGCGCTTCGCAGCCCGGAAAGTCGCCTACATGGAAGACAATATCAGCCGACCCGTTCGGCGCAGGTAAACACCCTCACTACGCGGAGTCGATACCGGCCAAATCATGTGGTATACCAAGGATCGACTGGTCGGACTTTAGGGAGGGACGATGGGTCATAGCACCGCCTCGATCAGAAACATCTGCATCGCCGGTCATGCCGGCAGCGGTAAGACCACATTGGTTGAAGCGCTTTTGTACGACGCGGGCGTGATCAATACCCGCGGATCTGTCGAGACCCAGGACTCCGTTTCAGACTTCGACGACGACGAACGCCGTCTCGGTCACAGCCTCAGCCCCTCAATCTGTTCCTTCAACCACAACGGTCTGCACCTCAATCTGATCGACACCCCGGGCTACCCGGATTTCATCGGCCGCGCGCTATCGGTGCTGCGAGCCGTCGAGACAGTTGCCGTCGTCGTCGACGCCACCGTCGGGGTGGAGATGGTCACCGAGCAGATCATGGCGGCCGCCAAATCGAATCACCTGTGCCGGATGATCATCGTCAATGGCATTGACGCGGCAGGCGCTGATCCGGCGCGTGTGCTGGAGTCGCTACGCGATACCTTCGGGCCCGAGTGCCTGCCGCTGAACCTGCCCGTCGACCGCGGGGCAAGCGTCAAAGACTGCTTCTTCGAGCCGTGGTCTGGCGATTCGGACATCGGTTCCTTCGCCGAGGCGCACGATCGCATCGTCGATCAGGTCGTCGAACTTGACGAGACGTTGATGGAACTCTATCTGGAGCAAGGCGAGATCGTTGACGCCGAACAGCTCCATGGGCCATTCGAACGGGCCCTGCGCGAAGGCCATCTCGTTCCGGTCTGTTTCACCTCGGCACGCGAAAATCGTGGCATCGACGAACTTCTCGAGGTGTTCGAACGCCTGATGCCGAACCCCGACGAGGGCAACCCGCCGGAGTACCTCAAAGGCGAAGGCGTGGACGCTGCTCCGGTTACCGTGTCGACCGATACGGGGGCGCACACCCTGGCGCACGTCTTCAAGATGACCATCGACCCGTTCCGTGGGCGGCTCGGATTCGTCCGCATCCACCAGGGTTCCATTCGGCGCGGGGCGCAGATGTACATCGGCGACGGCCGAAAACCGTTCAAGGTCGGGCACCTGCTGAAGATCTGCGGCAGCCAACAGCAGGAGGTGGACGAGGTAGTTCCCGGCGACATTTGTGCGATACCGCGCGCCGAAGGGTTCTTCTTTGACGCCGTACTGCACGACTCCCACGAAGAAGACCACTACCATCTGCGCGCAATTGAGCTGCCCGAGCCGATTTACGGCCTCGCCATCACGCCGGTCAACGATCAGGAATCGCAAAAAGTCTCCGACGCCTTGCACACCCTGACGGACGAAGATCCGTCGGTTCGCGTCGAGCACTCGGCGAGCCTCAACGAAACGGTCATTCGCGGGCTCGGTGAGTTACACCTCCAGGCGGTCCTCGATCGCAGCAAGAACCTTTACCACGTCGATGTCACCACCGCGCCGCCCGGCATCGAATATCGTGAGACGATCACCAGCAGCGCCGAGGGTCACCACCGGCACAAGAAGCAAACCGGCGGTGCGGGTCAGTTCGGCGAGGTCTTTCTGCACATCGAGCCGCTGAGCCGCGACGAGGGTTTCGAGTTCGTCGACAAGGTGGTCGGCGGCGTGATTCCCCACCAGTTCATTCCGGCGATCGAGAAAGGCGTGCGCCAGACGATGGCGGCGGGCGCAATCGCCGGATTCCCTATGCAGGACATCCGCGTGACGGTGTACGACGGCAAACACCACGCCGTGGACTCCAAAGAGATCGCGTTCGTCATGGCAGGAAAGAAAGCCTTTCTCAACGCGGTGGGCAAGGCCGGACCGATCGTGCTGGAACCCATTGTCAACGTCACAGTGACCGCACCCGCAGATTGCATGGGCGCGATTACCGGCGACATCAGCGGCATGCGCGGAATGATTTCAGGTAGTCAGGCGGCACCGGGGAACACGGTGCGCATTGCGTCCCAGGCGCCGTTGGCTGAAATTCAGACGTACCACTCGCGCCTGAAATCGATTTCCGGCGGCACCGGCAGCTTCACCATGCACTTCGATCACTACGCGCCGGTACCGGACAGCGTCCGGAACGAGTTGGAAAACGGCTTCGTGGGCGAAAGCTCCGACTGATCAGCGGGCTCCCCGGGTGTCCTGATCACAAGCCGGCGACACTGCCTAAGTTCGAGCCACCGTCCACCGCTATGATCTGACCGTTGACATAACTGCCGGCGGCCGACGCGAGATAGATGGCGACTCCCGCCACGTCGGCCGGGCAGCCGATCCGACCCATGGGATTCCCCGCTTCAATCTGATCTTTGAACTCGTTCAGGGTGGCTTCCATCATTTTGCTTTCGAAGGGCCCGGGCGCGATGGCGTTGAAGGTCACCCCCCGGCGGCTCAGCTTGAACGCAAAATTCTTGGTCATCCAGTGCACGGCCGCCTTGCTCGCCCCGTACGAGTAGTTGTCCTGGAACGATACTTTCAGCGCGTCGACGGAACCGACGTTGATGACCCGGGCCGGTGCTATGAGGCTTGCGCCCTGCTCCAGCATCGGCAACAGCGCCTGGGTGAGCATGAAGACCGCCTTGACGTTAATGTCCATGACCTTGTCGTAACCGGATTCCGGGAACTCATCGAAGGGCGCGCCCCAGGCGGCACCCGCATTGTTCACCAGAATGTCCAGATCACTTTCCTGCTCCCGGAACGCGCCAAGAAACGCGGCCCTTCCCTCACGGGTCGCAAGGTCTGCGGGTATGGACACGCAGTAGCCGGACTCCGCCAGTTCCTGCGCCGTCGCATTGCACTGCTCGGCCTTGCGCGACGAGATATAGACCCGCACGCCATTTTCGACGAAGCCCTGGGCGATCATCCGACCAATCCCTCGCGACCCGCCCGTGACGATCGCAACTTTGCCGTCGATATTGAAGATCTCGGAAATTTTCAGGCTCATGATTCGTCCCTCTAAAACAAAGAAGGCGCCCCATGGGGCGCCCTCAGCATCAGGCCTTCGGCCTACCAGCGATCGCCTCCGCCTCCGCCTCCGCCTCCGCCTCCGCCTCCGCCTCCGCGACGCTTGTCTTGCGCCTCGTTGACGCGCAGCTGGCGACCGCCCACATCGGAGCCATTCAGCTCTTCAATGGCCTTATCGGCGCCCGAAGCGTCGATCTCGATGAAACCGAAGCCGCGGGAACGGCCGGTATCACGATCCGTCACCACGGCCGCAGAATGCACCGTGCCATAGCTGGAAAACATCTCTTCCAGGTCGGCTTCGGTCGTCGACCATGGCAGATTGCCTACATACAGTTTTTTCACTCGTCTCTTCTCCATTCGCGCACTGCGCGACTATCGGCGTATTCCCTGCGAATCAATCCAACACGCATTATGAAATCGTCCAGCCGCAGGAATTGCGTTGGACACGAACCAGAATCGAAACCGACTTGCGAACAGAGATTATCAATCAAGGTGGACAATCGGGCGGGGGGTTCTCCTTCGGGCGGCGATTATACGCCGTTGAGCCCCCCGCGCAACGGGTGGAGTTGTTAGCGATTTCAGCGAGTTAGGCGGTACCCGAGGGCCCTCCCGCACAGCGGGAATCGACTATCCCACGAGCAGCAGTCCCGGTGTAAACTGAGCGTCCGGACGCTTTGGCTGAACACTCGCCTGAACGCCCGCCTCAAAAAAGGGAGATTCAGGCATGACGGATGCATCGCAACCCATCGCCGACACCGAACAATACAAGCGTTCCAACCGTGAACTCGCGGCCGAATGGTCGATCGACGTCACCCAGGACCCCTACGACATACCCCTGGAGAAGCTCGACCCCGGGCACCCGAGTCTGTTCGAAGCCAATGTCGTGCTCCGCTACTTCGAGCGCTTACGGCGCGAAGATCCCGTGCACATGTGTGAGGACAGTCAGTTCGGGCCTTACTGGTCCGTGACCAAGTACGCAGACATCATGCACGTCGACAACCACGAGAAGATTTTCTCGTCCGATTCGAGGCTCGGCGGCATCCAGCTCGGCGGTCAGCCGATGCCCGAGCCGGACCCCACGTTCTCCCTGCCGATGTTCATCATGGAAGATCCGCCCAAGCACCATGAGCAACGCAAGGTGATTACTCCGAAATTCAAGTCCGGCAACCTCGTGGCCATGGAAGGTCTCATACGCGAACGCGCCGGTACGATCCTCGACGGTCTGCCGCGCAACGAGGAGTTCAACTGGGTACGTGAAGTATCCGTGGAACTGACCGGACAGATGCTGGCGACCCTGTTCGGCATCCCCCAGGAGGATCGTCACCTCCTGGTCCACTGGTCCGACACCACCCAGAACATGAGTGATCCCGACCATTTCGATTCCATCGAAGAAGGGTTTCAGGAACTCTGGAAGTGCTGGGAGTATTTCGACGCGGTGTGGAAGCAACGTCAGGCCGACGACGTACCCGGCGACGACCTGATTTCCATGCTGGTGCACGGGGAGTCCACCAAGGACATGCCACCGAACGAGTATCTGGGCAACATTCTGCTGTTGATCGTGGGCGGCAACGACACCACGCGCAACTCGATTTCCGGAGGCGTGCTGGCACTCAATCAGTTCCCTGACCAGTACGAAAAGTTGCTCGAAAACCCCGGGCTGATTCCCAGCATGGTGCCCGAGATCATTCGCTGGCAGTCCCCCGTCGCGCACATGGCACGAACCGCACTGGTCGATACCGAACTGGCCGGGAAGGCGATTCGCAAGGATGATCGGGTGGTCATGTGGTACCTGTCCGGCAACCGGGACGAGGACGCCATCGACAGCCCCAACGAGTTCATCATCGACCGAAACAATCCCCGCAAGCATGTGGCCTTTGGCTTCGGCGTCCATCGGTGTCTGGGCAACCGGCTGGCCGAAATGCAACTGCGCGTGATCTGGGAAGAGATTCTGAAGCGTTTTCCGAAGATCGAACTCGCCGGCGATCCCCTCTACCTGAAATCGAGCTTCATCAACGGCATCCGGGAACTGCCGGTACGAATTCCGGGCTGACGCTGAGCCTCTTCGCGCCCTCTTCGCGCATGGGACCAATTGTCCGGTTAGACTAGCCGCTTTTTTGCTTTGCCAATCCGGGAGACCAGTTAATGCTGCAAGCCGCCGTCGAGACTTCCAAGGGTACGATTCGAATCAATCTGCTGCCCGAGCACGCGCCGATGACGGTTGCAAACTTCGTGAACCTGAGCCAGCGGGGTTACTACGACGGGTTGATTTTCCACCGGGTGATCGATGATTTCATGGTCCAGGGCGGCTGTCCTTCGGGCACCGGCACGGGCGGCCCGGGCTACAACTTTTCAAACGAATGTGTTCCGGCGGTGCGACACGACAAGCCCGGCCGCCTGTCGATGGCCAACTCCGGACCTGGAACCAACGGCTCGCAGTTTTTTATCACCCACGTGGCCACCCCGTGGCTGGACGACGCCCACACGATTTTCGGCGAGGTCTCGAGTAGCGAAGACCAGGACATTGTGAACCGCATCGTGCAAGGCGATACCATTACCAAAATCCAGATAGACGGTGACACCGCAGCGCTGCTGACCGAGCAGTCGGAGCATGTCGCGGGATGGAACGCAACGCTGGACGGCTGATAACCCATTCGAGGATCATCACGTGGCACGACTCAAGTTTGGCGCGTTTCTCGCGCCCCACCATCCGATCGGCGAGCATCCAACGCTTCAGTTTCGCGGCGATCTGGACCTGGTCGAACGGTTCGACAAGCTCGGCTATGACGAATTCTGGTGTGGCGAGCACCACTCCACCGGCTGGGAGACGATCGCCTCGCCGGAGCTGTTCCTGGCCGCAGCGGGGGAACGCACCCATCGCATCCGACTCGGCACGGGCGTCGTCTCCGTTCCCTATCACCATCCGTTCAACGTTGCGCAACGCATGGTACAGCTCGACCACATGACCGGCGGACGGGCCATATTCGGTTCGGGTCCGGGCGCGCTGCCCTCGGATGCTCACACGTTGGGCATCGATCCGATGACCCAGCGTGATCGCCAGGATGAGGCCATCGGCGTGATCCGCCGTCTGCTGCGCGGCGAGGATCGATTCAGCTATGAAAGCGAATGGTTCACGCTGAACGACGCCGCGTTGCAACTGCTGCCATTGCAGGAGGACCTGCCGTTCGTCGTGGCCTCGATGATCAGTCCGTCGGGCATGACCCTCGCCGGTAAGCACGGTACCGGGGTGATCTCGATCGGATCGACGTCTACCGCGGGCCTGCAGTCGCTGACGACTCAGTGGAGCTTCGCCGAGACGGCCGCGAAGGAGTTCGGAAACGTCGTAAACCGCAACGACTGGCGCATCCTCATGAGCTGGCACATCGCGGAGACCCGTGAGCAGGCGCGTGAAGAAGCGAAGCACGGATTGTTCCGCTGGCACAACGAGTACACCGTCGGAACCTTGATGCGCCCTGGTTCCGAAGCCTATACAACCCCTGACGAGGCCGTTGAGTCGATGCAGGAAGTGGGCGGCACGTCGGTGATCGGCACTCCGGATGATCTCGTGGCCGCAATCCGCGGGCTCGTGGAATTGACCGGTGGTTTCGGTACCGTGGTCGGGTTCGTCCACGACTGGGCAAATCGCGAAGCAACCGCGCGCAGCTGGGATCTGGTGGCACGCTATGTGATCCCCGAAGTCAACGGCCTGCTGGATGCATATCGCGCGTCACGCCAATACGTCATCGAACATCGCGATCCGTTCGATCGGGCCGGCCAGGCTGTCCTGTCGAAAATCCTCGATCACGACCAGGCGGCCGAGGCACTCAAGGTGGGTCAGCAGGAAGCGACGGCAATCCCAGCACATCACGCCCCGGACCTGAACCGTTGAATTTACCGCCATGGACTGGTCCGTCTACATCATCCGGGCCGATGATGGGTCGCTGTACACCGGCGTAACCACCGACGTTGAGCGACGCTTTGCGGAGCACCGTGCAGGCCGTGGCGCGAAGTACTTCCGCGGGCGGCAGCCCATAGCGGTGGTGTATCAGGAAGCGGGACACACGCGCAGCAGCGCTTGCATCCGGGAGTCCGAGATCAAGAAAATGCCGCGCGCCGACAAGTCACGACTGCTGGTCAGGTGCGCAGCAGTTTCTCCAGGTTATCCAGGTCGTTGATCACCCTCCATGTGCCTCCGGACTGCTCCACTCGCTGCCGCCACGCGTCGAGGCGATCCAGGTATTGGCGCGGATCGATGTTGTCGCTGCGCAGTTTAGTGACGTTCAAGGCCACGACCCGGACGTTGTCAAAGCGCGCATCAATGTCACGTACATAACCTTCTTTCAGGTCTTCCTTCAGATCGGAAAAGATCAGAATGGTCTTTGTGCCCGGATCTTTCTCGTCGAGGTACTCCAGTGCCTGGAGCAATCCACCGGTAATGTCGGTGTAGGGAGACGGACGAACTGATTCGACGAACTCCTGTACCCGCGCCAGAAACTGACGCTTCTGCGCATTCGATGTACTGGGTCGCGTATCCAGGCTGACCTTCGCCACGATGTCCTTCTCACTGAAGCTGCCCGTGTCGATGCGCGCGAGCGCAAACGAATCGCCGGGCTCGAGCTGTGCCAGGGTGTAGCTGATGATCTGCTGCGCCTTGCCGATTTCATCCGCGTAGGTTCCCGACGTATCCAGCAACATGTAGACGCCGGTTGTCCGGTTCACAGGTTCTCCCGAACAACCCACAAGCACGAACAGCCCCAAGACCGCATAGTTTCTAAGCTTCATAGCGATACCTCACCATAATTTGCCGCATAGGAGCCGCTCTCGGGCGGATCCTCCTGCCGACGCCGCGCGATTGCCTGACGCCATTTCAATTCGACCCAGAGCGGAGCAAAGATCACCAGGTCGTACAGGTTTACCAGGAATCTGCCGATCTGTTGGATGACGTTACCCAACACCCGCATCGTCACTGCCAGCGTACGCAGGATGCCTGCGAACAACATACCGATCACCGTTCGTATGCTGTGGATGAACGATTCCAACGGAATGGCCACGAAGGTCAGCGCAAACGGCAGGATGAAGCCCATCCCCATCTGCGCCGCCGTGGTAATCCACATGGTTTCTCCGGCCAGCGCAGCAACGTCCTCGCCTCGCAGCAACGCGGTAGTCGCCAGCTCGTCCTGAAGCAACAGCTCGCGCATGTACGCCAGGCCCGCCTCCACGCTCGCCAGCAGCGTGAGTATGGTCAGCGTTATCCAGATCATCCGCACCCGCAGCCGGTCTGGAAGTGCAGCGATCACTGGAAACAGCCGCGTGATCCGCAGCGACTCCATCAGGAACAATCCCATGGAGATTTCCACCATGATGATCACCAGCGCCGCGATGTCTGCAGTCTGGAAGGAACCGATGTAACTGGTACCCCCCACCATTTCTGCCATCGGCCGTGCAATCAGCGAGAAGTTGATCACCGCGCCGCCCACCGCAACACCAATCACCAGCGCCGAGATCGCAAAAGTGACCAACGCGGATGCGGAAAGCGAGGTCAGCGCCCGGTCGGTACCCTGCACGATGTCGCGATACTCGAGCATGTGCCGATCGATGGATCGGGAGCGCTCCAGCAAGCTGGTGACTGCCTTGAGCATCTCGCCGAGCGTGTTCTGGATACGGCGCCATTCGGGCATCATTCGACTCAGCAGCCGATGTCGTTCTCGGCTGGATTCGCGGTAGGCGCGCAACGACTGTTGCTGCGCCTTGCGCACCGCGCCGTGGATCGCCTCCAGCACCTGGCGTACGGACGGATCCGCTTTAGCCGGAACCTTGGCGATCGCTTCTACCGCCTTCGTCCAACCCGGCACCTCGGGCGGCACGTCGCTGGTCTGTTGATGGTCATCCTCGATGCGTTGAATCGATTCGGCGAGCGTGCGTTGAATCTCCGGGTAGCGGGACAGATCCCGCTCCACAGTTGCCCCGATGCGTTCGAACTCCCGCTCGATGATGCGTTCTTTGGCCTCGCGACCGCTCGCCAGCAGCACCTCACGGTTGCGTGCCTCGAGCCGCTTCCCGGCCTGGACGGTCGCCGCGGCTCCCAGTCGCAGCGCCTGATACCCCAGTCGTGAGAGCGACAGAATCAAGCGCCGCGCAGGCGCGCGCGAGAGGTAGAGAAAGGTGATGAACAGGGCGCCCCAGATCAGGACGCTGAACACCGGGCTATCGCCGATCACGAATAACTCTCCAAGCATCATAGTACTTCCACCTCCATCCCTTGAGGCCCCTTTGCCGAACAAATTGAACGGTCAAGTGTGACGAACTCGGGGCCCGAGGTTTGTGAGTTCGGTCAAGTTACGGCCGTGAACCGGGCAGCAAAGCTACAAGGCGCTGCTACTGCATTTCCCGAAGCCGGGTCTCCAGAAAGCGCTGCTCAGTGGGGTTGTCCGTCAGCGCGATCGCCCGGAGGTAACACTCGCGCGCCTCCTCTGCGCGCCCTGCGCGGCGGAGCAGGTCGGCGCGCGCCGCGTGAAACGGTTGATAACCGTCCAACGCACCGTCGCGACCCAACCCCTCGATGGTCGCTAATCCCTCATCGACCCCGTGCGCAAACGATTGTGCAACGGCCGCATTGAGCTCAACGACCGGGGACGGCCGCTGCGCCCCAAGCAGGCGGTAGAGTGCCACGATCTCGTTCCAATCGGTTTCGGCAAAGGATTCGGCATGCGCATGAACGCCACTGATGGCCGCTTGCAACCGATACGGGCCGGCCGGAGGCCGGTTCAACGCACCGCGGAGCAACTGCTCGGCCGCCGCGATCTGCGCGCAATTCCACAACCCTCGATCCTGATCCTCCAGCGTGATCAACGCCCCATCTTCGCCAATCCGCGCGTTCCTCCGGGAGTCGTGAAACAGCATCAACGCAAGCAGTCCCGCGGCTTCCGGTTCATCGGGCGCCAGCGCGACGAGCAGCCGGCCCAGCCGAATGGCTTCCGCCGACAGGTCGGCACGAACGAGTTTCGATGCTCCGCTGGCCGCGTAGCCTTCATTGAAGATGAGATAGACGACGTACAGCACCGCGTCGAGGCGTTCGGCCCACAACTCGACCGGCGGTACTCGATATGGAATCGCGGCCGCGCTGATTCTTCCGCTTGGCCCGCACCAGACGTTGGGCCATGGTGGGCTCCGCAACCATGAAGGCCCGCGCGATCTCCGCGGTACTCAAGCCGCCCACGGTGCGCAGCGTCAGCGCTACCCGCGCCGGCAACCCGAGCGCGGGATGACAGCACGTGAATATCAGGCGCAGCCGTTCATCGGCAATCGGTTCATCCATCGTGTCGGCGGTTTCCGCTTGCAACCGTGCAAGCACCTCCAGTTGCGCGCGTTTTTGTGAAAAGTTGGCGCGTCGCTTGAGCTGGTTGATCGCTCGGCGACGCGCCGTGGTCAGCAGCCACGCGTCCGGGTGATCCGGGATGCCACGGGTTGGCCAATGGCGCAGCGCCTGCTCCAGCGCATCCTGGAGGGAGTCTTCCGCCAGATCGAAATCACGCAGCTGCCCGATGAGGCTCGCCAGCAAGCGGCCCCAGTGTTCCCGAACGGTCGCAGCAACCACCGCCCGGGGACGATGGATGTCCAAGTTCGACGGCGCGGCGACAGCCCTCCCGTCAGTCGAAGGTCTGAATCGGACGCACCTCGATGCACCCGGTCTTGGCCCCCGGAATCTTAGCCGCGGCCGCCAGCGCCTGGTCCAGATCAGCGCAATCCAGCAGATAGTACCCGCCCAGTTGCTCCTTGGTTTCGGCGAAGGGGCCGTCGGTGGTTTCGATCTGATCGCCCCGTACCCGTACGGTGGTCGCCGTGGCCACCGCCTGCAGCGCATTGCCACCCTGCATCGAGCCGTTGCGCGTCATCTCTTCACCAAATGCCTGATAGCCGGCCATCATCTCGCCGAATTCCGGCGTGCCCGGTGGCACATCGTCGCTTTCCTGGCCATAGATCAACAGTAGATATTGCATGTCTGGTGCTCCTTTGTCGTGGCTTCGATCGGATGCTACTTCCCTGAAGACAAACGTAACGCTCCTGAATCGACAGCCTCACGCGCCGATCAGAAAACGCGCCCGTTCCGCCCGCCAGGCCGCCCTGCCCCGATGCACCTTCAGCACATCGAGCTGCGCCTGTCGCGCGCCCGCGTACGAGTCGACGAAGTCGTCGCCGAACAGCTCCCGGGTGATCTTCGCACCCTGGAATCGCTCGATCGCCTCCTGGAACGTGGCAGGGAATCGCAACCGCTTCGGCATACGCTTCAGCCGCATCCCGGTGTTGCCTTCCTCGATCGGACCCGGTTCCAGCTTGCGTTCGATCCCCCACGCCCCGGCGCTCAGCACGAACGCCATCACGAGGTATGGATTGGCATCCGCGCCCGCTGGACGAAATTCGATCCGCTGACCGGTCCGGCTGCCGGGAACGACGCGGATCGCCGCGGTCCGATTCTGAATACCCCAGGTGGCCGCCACCGGCGCAAAGTGGTCGACCACGAAGCGCCGCATGGAATTGACGTGGGGTGCGACCATGAGCAACGCGTCGGGCAACAGTTGCTGCACCCCGGCGATGAAGTGGCGCATCGTCGCGCTCATGCAATGAGGTTCGCGCGCTGCATAAAACGCGTTGCGTCCGCTGCGGTTCAGCAACGACACATGGGTGTGCATGCAGCCCCCATCTTCTTCGGCGTTGGGTTTTGCCATGAACGAGGCAAGGGTTTCCTGGCGGCTCGCGTAGATCTTGGCGAACGTCTTGAACAACACCGCGTTGTCCGCAGCGACGATCGATCGCTGCGGTCCCAGCGCGACCTCCAGCATGCCCAGCCCATGCTCGTAGTGAAGACCCGCAATCGGCACGTCCAGGGTCTCGCAGGCCTCGAGCAATCCGAACAGGTAATCCGAGCTGTTGCCCTGCTGAAGCACGTTCATGTAGCCGGAGATCGCGGTGTGCGGAATCAGATGCTCGAACTGTTTGGCGACCGCACTGTGGGCCGTTTCCCGATAGATGCGGTACTCGTACTCAACGCCTTGGACCGGCGTCAGCCCCAGCGCATCCAGTCGCGCTTCGGCGGTTCGATACAACACCCGCGGATCGTATCCGTGGCCGGTGTTTTCCGGTGGGCACTCCGCAAAAAAGAAGTAATTCGCGTGGTCCGGATAGAACGGCAGGCGCCGGGGCGATTCGACGACCACCCGGGACGCCTGATCCGCGAATGCCATGTCCGCATCGAGAAATCCTTCGACCCGGAAGATCTCATCGCCGACGTCCAGGCCCATCATCACCTCCGGGAGAAATGGAACCCCCCCGGACAGACAGGACGAAAAAGCGCTGCGGTTCATCACCTGGCCCCGCAACTGTGCATGGTGGTCCACCGCGGCTACGGTCACGTACTTTGCTTTGCTGCGATCCAACAACGCCTCGATGCGCCTGCGTATCGCAGGACTGACACCGGCTGGCATAGCATTCCTCCCCATGATGGATTCTACCGCAACCCGCATGGCGGTAGAATCTGATCGATCAGTGGGAGATCGACATGTCCGGACCGCTCGAAGGAATCCGCGTCATCGAACTGGGCCAGATGATCGCCGTACCCGCAGCGGCGTATGTGCTCGCCGGCCAGGGCGCGAGCGTGATCAAGGTCGAAAACACCCGCCGGGGCGACGAACTGCGCTTCTACGGCAGCCAGAAAAACGGCATCAGTGCCTGGTTCATCAACGTCAACGGCGGCAAGCGCTCGATCGGGGTCAATCTGCAGGAACCGGCTGGCAAGGAGATCCTCTGGCGCCTGCTCGAAGGCGCTGACGTGTTCATGCAGGGCTTCAGACCTGGAGCCGTCGACCGGCTCGGATTCTCGCCGGATGCAGCCGGCAAGCGTTGCCCACGGCTCATCTATTACTCGTCGTCGGGTTTCGGCGCCGACGGTCCCTACGCCAATCACCCGGTCTACGATCCGATCATCCAGGCCTTGTCCGGATGGGCGGGTTCACAAACGACCCACGGCGAGCCCAGCCTGATTCGCGGCATGGTCGCCGATAAGGTCGCCGCCATGATGGGCGCCCAAGCGGTCACGGCCGCCCTGGTGCAACGCGGTCGAACCGGCGTCGGTCAACACGTCGACCTGTCGATGCTGGAGGCCAACATCTCGTTCAACTGGTCAGACGTGATGATGCATTGTTCGTTGCTGGACGCGGATGCCGAACATCGCCCCAACGTGTTGGCTTCGTACCGATTGCTACGCTGCCGGGACGGCTGGGTGGCCGTAACCGCAGGCAACGATGCGCAGTGGCAGGGGTTCTGCAAGGCGCTCGAGCGCCCCGATCTTTCGCGGGACGAGCGTTTCACTACCCCGGCCGGACGGGCCTCCAACATGCCGGCCTGGTACGACGCAATGGATGAGATGGTCACCTCCTTCGATGCCGAGGAGGTGTTGGAACGGGTGCGGGCTGAAGACGTACCGGCGGCACCGGTGCTGAACCCCGATCAGGTCGCCGACGACCCTCAGGTAGTAGTACGCGCAGCGGTGGTGGAAACGATCCACCCCACGGCCGGACGGGTGCTTCAGCCGCGTCCAGGCGCCCGCTTCGAAGGACAGGAAGTCAGTCTCTGCCCCGCACCGCTGCACGGCGAGCACAGCAATGAAGTGCTCACCGAGCTGGGTTACGAGGCGGCCGCCATCACGACCCTGCGTAGCGACGGCATCGTGGTGTGAGCACCGATCTGCCTGCCATCGGCATTTCGATGTTCAGCACCGACCGCTGCATTCATCCCACCGAATTGGCCACCGAATCGAAGCACGGGGCTTCGCATCGCTTTATCTGCCCGAACACAGCCACATTCCGGCCTCGCGGGCCACGCCCTGGCACCTCCGTCACCCTGGTCGCCCAACACGATCCCATCTGGCTCGCAAAGCAGTTCGCCACCCTGGATCACCTCAACGGCGGGCGGGTGGTCATGGGCGTCGGGTTTGGCTGGAACGTCACGCAGGCCGAGCATCACGGGCTCGACTTTCGGCGCCGTCGCCAGCGGAGTACATCCAAACGATGCGCGCGCTGTGGACCGCACACGAGGCAACCTACAAGGGCGGGTGTCCAGCTGAAACCCTCCTGGGCCTACCCCAAACCATCTCGATCCCGAGGATTGCCGATCGTCATGGGCGGCGGCCATGGGCCGGTGCTGTTCGATGCCATCGCCCGGTACGCCGATGGCTGGATGCCGATCACCGGCCGAACCTCCATCGCGGATCGACTGGCACCGCTGCAAGCTCGCTTCGAAGCGGCGGGCCGCGACCCGGGTTGCACGACCGATCCCGACGGCTTGATCAACCTGGGTCGCGAAGGTGTCGGCCGGGTGCTGCTGACGATCTGGCGGGAGGATCGCGACGAAATTCTGCGCAACCTCGACGCGTTTGAGCACATCAAAGACGCGGTCTACGGCAGCCGCTAGAATCAGCCTTTAGATACGCGGACTCGACCCTCCCATGACCAGTTCGACAACCACCGACCTCGTCGTCTACGGCGGCCCGGGCTCGCCTTTCGTCCGCAAAGTGCTGGTCTTTCTCGCCGAGAAGAGCCTGCCCTGGACGCTCGAAGAGGTAAACATCTTCGATCCACCGGAGTGGTTTCTCGAGTTGAGTCCGGCCAAGCGCATTCCCGTGCTTAGAGATCGCAGCATTGCCGGCGAGGGCGTGGCCGGGACCCTCGCTGACTCATCGGCCATCTGCGGTTACCTGGAGCGAAAGTTCCCCGAACCCGCACTGTACCCGACGGATGCCTACGACTACGGCCGCGCCCTGTGGCTGGAAGAATGGGCAGACACCCTGCTGGCCGTGCGCATCGGCTTCGGCTTTCTGCGAACGCTGATGGTTACCCGTCAAATGGGCCAGGAACCTGACCTGGAGCGCGCCCGCAAGACCTACCATCAGGATCTGCCGCCCCTGTTCGACTATCTCGAAAGCGCACTCGGGGATCGCGAATTCGCGGTCGGCGAGGCATTCTCGATTGCGGACATCGCGCTGGCATCGCAACTGTCGGGCATGCGCATCACCAGGGTACCGATGGACACGGCGCGCTGGCCTGGCGTGGCGCGCTACGCCGAACGCATACTGTCACGCCCCAGCTTCGCCAACCGGCTCGAGGAATTGGCACCCCTCATGCCCGACGAAGCATTCGTTCCCTGAATTTGCAGGAGGAGCCATGAGTACAACACAATGCCAGGTCACCCGATTGGCCGGCGCGTTGGGCGCGGAAGTGCGTGGCATCGATCTCGGCAATCCGACGCTTCCCGACATCGACGGCGTCAAGGCGCTGCTGGTCGAACACCATGTGCTGTTCTTCCCGGATCAGCGTCTCGATGTCGATCAACACGTCGCCCTGGGACGCCATTTCGGTGAGCTGGAAGGCCATCCGCATCTGAAGAACCCGATTACCGAACACCCCGAACTGTTCGAACTGGTCGCCAGCGGGGGCGGCGTCGCCGACGAATGGCACACCGACATCACCTTCCGTCCCGATCCCGCGCTGATGTCGATCCTGCACATGGTGAAATGCCCCGACGTGGGTGGCGACACACTGTGGACGAACCTGCACGTAGCGTATGACGAGCTGTCGCCGCCGATGCAGGATCTCTGCGAAGGTCTCACGGCCCTGCACGATGCCCTGCCCCACAACCGACCCGATCAGATGACCATCCATCCGGTGGTGCGCGTACACCCCGAGACCGGTCGCAAGCTGCTGTACGTGAACGAGCACTTCACCCGGCGGATTGTCGAGATGAATGCGTCCGAAAGCGAAATGCTACTGAGTTACCTGACCCACTGGGTGCAGAACCCTCGCTTCACCGTCCGCTACCGGTGGACCGAAGGGACCATCGGCATGTGGGACAACCGCTGTACTCAGCACTTCGTGCTCAACGATTTCGAGGGCGAACGCATTGTTCAACGGGTCACCGTGATGGGCGACGAGCCAATAGCCGCCGCCGCACCGCGCTGGCAACCCTGGATTCGCGAAGGCCGGTTGTCGGCCACCAGTCGTCACGACCGGCAACTGTTCAATTACCTGAAAAACCAGAGAGAAGACTAGGCGCCTAGCCGTCGGCGAGTTGGGGTGCCGAACGCGCTTCGCGTCGCTGCAATAATCGATACCCGAAGGCGCCGGTCAGGAACGCCGCGAAGAACACTGCCGCGCGCGGATCCAGGCTGAACGCGCCGACGATGGCCGGCCCGGGACAGTAGCCCGCCAGACCCCAGCCCACCCCGAACAGCGCCGCACCGCCCAACAGCCGCGCATCGATCGCGGTGCTCTGCGGGAGCCGGAAGGACGATTCGAACAGCGGAGCGCTACGCCGTCGTATCAGTGCGTAGCCCGCTGCAGTCACCGCAAACGCGCACCCCATCACCAGAATCAACGCCGGATTCCACCCTGGGCCCCAACGCAGAAAGGCAATGATGTTCTGCGGTTCCGTCATGCCGGAAACCGTGAGTCCCAGACCAAAGACGATGCCGCCAACCAGCGCGGCCAGCTTCCCAGACATCAGTGGATCACCGTCGCGGTCAGCATGCCAACCGCGACAAACGTGAGCGTGGCGACGATCGAGCGGCCCGAAAAGCGCGCCATCCCACACACACCGTGGCCGCTGGTGCAACCGGACCCGAGCCGCGTGCCGAACCCCACGAGGACACCACCAGCCACCAGCAACACCCACCCCGTGGGATCCGGTAGGGAAACAGCCAGCCCCCCCAACAGACCGGCTCCCAACCATCCGCCGATTCCAAGTCCGACGATGAACAGCACGGGCCAGTCGACGGACACCCCTCGATCGATCACCTGACCGACAATGCCGCTGATCCCCGCAATCCGGCCCAGACTCGCAAACAACCAGACCGCCGCGAGCCCGATCAGAGTGCCCCCTGCAGCCGCCTCAATCACTACTCGAGCCTTCCATGCGTACCGCGTGCCAATGCTCACTGATGCCGTACCCGGTCATCCCCGCACAGTGGAATCGGGCCAGACCTTCGTTGACGAAGGTCGCGCCGCCGGGCGTGGGGATCTTGGTGGGGCAGACGGTCAGCACCTCGCCTTCAATTGCCAACGTTTCACCGTCCGCAGCCCTGGCATGGAACCGAACGGCACGGTGTAGGATCGAATCCGGCCGATAATCGCTCTCGATCGTGACCTCCGGCAGGTCCTGTGTGACGCCATCGCGGTACAACCAGCCCGCGCCACGCATCACGCCGTCAGCCGCGCGCACGCACGCTCCACCCAGCGCCATATCAGCACCGAAGTTCATCGAAAACCACTTTACGAAGGGCGCCGGCGATGCCGGGGTGCTGGTCGCGGGGCCCGACGACTTACCCGTGCCACCCGAACCCCAGTCCCGGGGACCCCAGGATTTATCCCGAACGCCAAAGCCGTCGACCGTGTAGGACTCATCCCCGATTCGGATCTCGCCGCTGACCGACCCGGTTTGCTCGAAATGGCCGCGCTTGCCCCCCGACGTGTCGGAGGCCTCCGAGGCGTAGTGGGGCCCGGAAATCGCTCGGAAATCAATTTCCATCGATAGGTTCACCGACCGGTACCAACCGTCCGGTCGCAGTTTGCGGCGTTCCACCAGCACTGCGGCATCGGCAATGTCCTGCGCCGGCCCGTCATACCCAATGCGCCAGTGCTGAAAAGGCTCGACACAGGTCAATCGCAGTTGGCCTGCTGCGAGGTCATCGTCGTACACGCTCAGGTCCGTGCCGATATCCCGGCGACCGTAGGTGAACGCCACCCGATCGCCCCCCAGATAGACTGCGTGCAGACCGTCGGCCCAACCGTTGCCTGGCCGAAACCCCATGCGCGTGAACATCGCGATTTCGCTGTCCGGATCCACGAAATTGAAGTAGTAGCTCTCGCTCCACGCCGGTGCATCACCGACCGGATGCATGCGTTCGTCGGCCGGATTCGACGTCATTCGGGCCACACGTCGTTCAGCACGCCGAACGCGCTGACGGCACATGGCCAGCCGGCATAGTGGGCGACGTGTGCGATCATGCCTTCGATTTTACTGCGCGGAATGCCAAGGTTCTTTGCCGCCGTGAAGTGCAGCCGTTGCTCGGCCGTTCGGTTCAGCGCCACGAGAATCGTGCTGGTCACCAGCTCACGCTCTTCGAGTTCCAATTCGTCGCCCTGCCAGACGTCGCCGAACAGATGGCTCATCGTGTAGTCCCGGAAACGCTTCGGCAGCCGTGTGCCACCGCTCACCCCTTCGAAAAGACGTTGGGCCAGCGCGACTCCTTTCTCCAGCTTCTCTTCATCGGTCATCGACCGCTCCTCCCTTCAGACTCTCTGGTGTTCGGGCAGCGGCCGTAGCCGCGGATAGTAGGGGTGCCGCAACGGATCGCCCGGCTTGAGCGCCAGCGACAATCCCGGGGTCAGCGGCACCGTCGGTGTGGTCGACGGACGTTCGGCATAAACGACATCGTCACCGTAGCAGCGTACCGTCAATGCACGACGCTTGCGGCCGGCGGAGGTCGGCCCGCCCCCATGCAGCGTGGCCGGGTGAAACAGCACCACGTCACCCGGCGTGATCTCCCAGGAAACGATATCCCAGTCTTCGCGGTGCGCTTCGATATCCGGCAGGCGCGGATAGCCCTCGCCGTAGTACGGCAGAGTTGGATCGGTGGCGACCTCGGCAGGGTTGAAACCATCGTAGAGCGTCTGGCGATGCGAGCCGCGGACCAGCTCCAGGCACTCCGACGACGGGACCGGATCCAGCGAGATCCACATGGAGGCGATCTGATTGCCCTCCAACGGCCAATACGGCAGGTCCTGGTGCCAGGGCGTGCGCTCGCATTCGCCGCCGGTTTTCACGAAGAACTCGTCCGAGTACAGCCAGAGGTTGTCCGACTCCACCAGCGCACCAATCGCATCGGCGATGGGCGAGTCGTACAGCAACCGCTGAATCTCCGGCGTGACTTCAAAATTCCTAATAGTTTCTGTAAATTCACCCGGTAAGTCTTTGTAAAATAGATGTTTTATTTGTCCTGAGTTCTGCAAGACCCGCTCCAGACCCAACTCGATCAGCAGCAGCCATTGCGGATGCAGCGCACCCGGCAGGAACACCACACCGTCCTGCTCATACTGCGCGCGAAGCTCCGGGGTAATCCGTGCAACTAAATCGTTCACGCGCCGAGTCCCAGGTCCGGCGCTTCGAAACGCACCCCATCCTGACCATCCGCGATCAGCGCGCGAATCTCACCGTTGTCTCCGTTGGCCAGGAGATCGACCGCTTCCACCGCCATCTGCGCAGGGGTCATCAACGGCAGCCCAGCGACACGCAACTCATCCGGAACGATTGCAGTGTCTACCGCGCCGGGACAGATCGCATTGATGCGCAGCGAAGACTCGGCCCAGGCATCGCCCACGCTGCGCACCAGACCGATCAGCGCGTGTTTGGTCATCGAATAGGAGGGATCGGCCGCCAGGGGCACCAGACCCGCGATCGACGCAGTCACCGTGATCGCACCGCCACCCGCTTCGCGCATGCGCGGCGCCAATGCACGGATACCCAGCACCACCCCGTCGATGTTCACCGCCATGATGCGCCGGTAGCTGGCGAGATCGCAGCTGACGATGTCCGCGTGCGCCATCGTCTCGTCCGCCGGAACCGTCATGATGCCGGCATTCAGATGTGCATAATCCGGGGTCCCGAGCGCATCGAGTGCATCCTGCCAGGCCCGCTCGTCGGTCACGTCCAGGTGCGCGAAGCGCCCGCCCAGGTGCTCGGCGACCTGCGCGCCCGCATCGTTCACGTCCGCAATCAGCGGCGTACCCCCAAGTTCGGCGATGCGTTCGGCCATGGCTTGGCCAAGACCCGACGCGCCGCCCGTGATCAGTACCGTCCTATTTTCCAGACTCAACTAACGTTCTCCCGTTCCGGTTCAGGCCGTAACCCGCTCGCCCAGTGACGAGTAGAGCACGGCCGATACGTTACTCATATCCAGGGTGTCGCTGATGTTCATACCGCCCTGGGCCGCCGCGCCCAGTGCCGCCATCGCGCCCTGGGGATCGTCGGTCTCCAGTTCGTACAGTGCAAGGTAGCGATGTTGCGAGCTACCCGCGACCGGATCGCCTTCAACCTGAAACCGTTCCGCCGCTACGAACCCGGCAAGCTCGAGCACTTCGCCGAGATGCACGTTGTCATACCAATCATTGAAGGCGGCATCCGTATCGGCCACCGCGTTGCTCTGCACTACCAGGACGTATCTACCCATAACGCTCCCTCTGCTGATGAGTTTCAATCATTACGTTTGAATTCCAATGCGGCCTGCTGCCCTGCGATCCGGCCGAACACAATCGCATTGGCAATGGAGTTGCCGCCGCCGATGTATCGCTCGCCCAGCACCCCACCGGTGGTTTCGCCCGCCGCGAACAAACCGCAAATCGGTCGATCGCACGCGTCGAGCGCTTGCGTATGCGCGTTGATGCGAATCCCGGTCGACGTAAGACAAACGATCGCGGGCTTGATTTCAACGGCGTGAAACGGCGCTTTGCGGATCGGCTTCATTTCATCCGCGCGCTTGAAGAACATCGAATCGTGCCCCGCCGCCACATCGTCGTTGTACTTTTCGACAGTCGCCAGCAGCGCTCCCGGCCTGATTCCGCAGCGAATCGCCAACGCATTGAGACTGTCTGCGCGAATGACCTTGCCGGCTTCGATCTGTGCGTCCAGTTCTTCCGTTACCCAGTTCAGCGAGATGATCCCGGCGGCGAAGGCATCGGCGTACCGCGGATCCGGTCTGGCAGCGGCACGTGCATCGTCGTCGAAAATCGCGAAGCAGGACCCGCCGGTCTGAGCCTTTACGACGCCGGACATCACGGCATATTCGGCCACCTCATTGACGAACCGTCGTCCCTCGCGATTCACATAGACCAGCCAAGCGGGCACGTATACCTCGAGTTCCTTCTTGAAGTTGGGCGTGGTCAGCAGCAGCCCACGATTGTGACCCACCAGATCGGCGCCCGCCGACTCACCCAATGCAAGCCCATCGCCGATGCAATTCGCATTCCCGATGTACCAACTCCAGTCACCGTGGGCCGCTGCTTCCGGATAATGCCGATTCAACAGATAGGGATTCGCGCCAAAGCCGCCGGTTGCAAGCACCACCGCCGCGCTTCTGACATCCTCGCCGCCGATTCGTACGCCGACGACGGGACCCGAATCGTCACTCAGCAGTTCCTCGACCCGCGTGTCGAGGGCAACATCGATGTCGCGCGCCGCCACTTCGCGATCAAGCGCCTCGGCGATGCCAGCACCCATGTCCGCGGCCGTATGCCCACGGGCCACGCTTTCCACACCCGAGCTGTACAAAGCCGCCACGGGAAACGAAACACCGAGCTCGATCAACCACTCCAGGCCTTCGGCCGCATGATCACAGAGGGTCCGCGCCAGCGATGCCTCCACGCGGTACTGATTGAGCGTCATGTAGTACTCGAACATGGCATCCGCGGTATCGTCGGCGATGCCGGCTTCGCGCTGCACGCTGGTGCCCGCAGCATAGTAAACACCCCCGGACAGCGCCGTAGATCCACCGAGCTTCGCATCGGCGTCCAGCAACGCAACGCGCGCGCCGGCGTCGCAGGCCTCGATTGCCGCGCACATACCGGCGCCGCCACCGCCGATGACAATCACATCGTAGCCAGCGCCTTCTCCCATAATGCTCGCGTGGTGCGTCTCCCGACCCGGCAGCATACTGCAATATGGCAACTGGCTCCCCGGGGGAAGGCTTGCTAGATTCATGTGAGCACAGGGGGAACTTCATGGCCAATAGGCTGGAACAACGCATCCAGATCCTCGAGGACATCGAGGCGATCAAGAAACTGAAGGCGCGGTACTGCGCGCACTGCGACGACGACCACAACCCGGACGCGCTTACTGCGCTGTTCGTCGAAGACGGCGTGTGGGAAGCCTCGGGAATCATCCGCGCGGAAGGTCACGACGCGATCAGAGCTTATTTCAGTGGGCTGCGCGCCAGCGGCCGGATCCGAAACTCCGCACACAACGCGCTCAACCCGCAGATCGAAGTCGCCGCTGATACGGCAACCGGTCACTGGCGCCTGATCATGCTGTACACCGGCAACCTGCCAACCGGAGAGGTGCAGTATTTCCGGATCGTCGGCTGGTACCGCGAAGAATACGTTCGTGTGGACGGCGAATGGCTGTTCCAGAGCCTGTATTGCCAGGTTGAAGAGAACGCACCCTACCCCGTCGAGGCGGATCGAATTCCCTCCCCACAATGAGCCACACCCCAGCACAACAGGTCGCCAACCAGCTATCCGAACACGACCCGCGCTACGCCTGGGTCATGGTGGCCGCGACGTTTATCCTGTCCGGGCTTGCCTTCGGCGTGCTCGGCTCGGTGTCGGTGTTCCTGAAGCCGCTGGCGGCGGAATTCGGCTGGACGCGCGCCGAAACGTCACTGGGTTACAGCACCGTCGCGCTGTCGTCAGCATTTTTCGGGGTGCTTTGGGGCTATGTGGCCGATCGCGTCGGCAGCCGCTGGTTCGGTCTGCTCGGTGCAGTCAGCATGGGCTCGTTCCTGTTTCTGATGAGCCGGCAAACCAGCCTCGCCGAGTTCTACACCTACTACTTTCTGTTCGGTGCGCTGGGCAGCGCGGCCGTGTACTCGCCACTGTTCGCCAGCGTCGGGTTCTGGTTCAAACGACAGCCTGGGCTCGCGCTGGGGATCACCGCGGCCGGGGGCGCCGTCGGTCAGGGCGTGGTGCCTTATCTGGCCAGCCTCGCAATTACCGCGTACGACTGGCAGACCGCCTATCAGTTGATGGCCATCGCCTATTTCGTCATCACGCTGCCCACGGCGCTGCTGATTCGGGAGGCGCCCGATCGCCTTTTCGGGCGCACTTCAAGCTTGCCGCCGAGTCACCCGCTGCGGATCTCGGAGCGCGAAGTGATCATGTGGGTCAGCTGCGCGGTTATCTTCTGCTGCATCTGCATGGCGTTTCCCATCGTGCATCTGGTGCCGCTGCTGACAGATCAAGGCAAAGAAGCGAGTGTCGGAGCGAGCGTGCTGCTGGTGCTGATGATCTCCGGCGCCTTCGGACGGGTTGCCGGCGGCAAGCTGGGTGACCTGATCGGACCGATTCCCGCGTACATGACCATGTCGTTGGGCCAGACGGTGTTCGTGCTCTGGTTTCCGCACCTCAATGACCTCGGCGGGTTTTACCTGCTGGCAATCGCCTTCGGGTTCACGTACTCCGGGGTGATGTCATCCATTCTGGTCTGTACGCGAATGATGGTCAGTCCCTCGTTCGGTGCCCGCGCCATGGGTATCACGTCGTTCTTTGGCTGGCTGGGCATGGCGCTGGGCGGTTACCTGGGCGGGGTGTTCTTCGACAACACCGGCAGCTACGTCGATGCGTTCGCGTTCGCGAGTGCGGCCGGGCTGATCAATCTCATCATCCTGTTCGTGTTCTTCATGCGTGCTCGAGGGGAGAGCGTGTACACTGAAGCGAATATCCCGGGAGTACCAAGCTCATGAAGGCAGCCCTTCTCACCGCCCTCAATACGGACCTGGTGATCCGCGACGACATCGAACTGGTCGACTTGGGGCCGGGCGAAGTTCACGTCAAGATCGTGTCGAGCGGTGTCTGCCACTCGGACGTTTCAGCGCAGAACGGCACGATCCCGAGCGGCATACCTTGCGTTCTCGGCCACGAAGGGGCCGGCATCATTCAGGAAGTCGGCGACGGCGTCACCGACGTGAAGGTCGGCGATCACGTGATCGTATCGTTCGTGCCCGCCTGCTCGAAGTGCAACGCGTGCCTGCGTGGCCAGTCCTACCTCTGCGAAACGGCACCCGCGATGATGATGACCCCGCACTTCCTGGTGGACGGCAATCCGGTGCCGGGTTTCGCCGGTTGCGGTACGTTCGCCGAAGCAATGATCGTGCCCGTCGCGGCCACGATCAAAGTCGACGACGACATCCCATTGGACATCGTCTCGCTGATCGGTTGCGGCGTGACCACAGGGGTCGGTGCCGCGATCAATTCGGCCGGGGTCACCCCCGGCAGTTCTGTGGTCGTATTCGGCTGTGGCGGGGTCGGAATCTCGGCGATCCAGGGCGCGCGCATCGCGGGTGCTGCGGAGATCGTCGCGGTCGACCTGGTGGAATCCAAACTGGAGATGGCCAAGCGCTTCGGCGCCACGCATGTGTGCACCCCCGACGAATTCGAAGGCATCAAGAAGGAGGTGACCGCCGGCGAGGGCTTCGACTACGCGCTGGAGTGCATCGGCAACCCCAAGACCATTCGCGCCACTTACGATGCGGCCCGTCGAGGCGGCAATGCCACCATCGTTGGCGTCGGACGCATGGAAGAGATGATTCAGTTCTCTGCCTTCGAACTGTTTTATGCGGACAAAGAACTGAAGGGTTCCATGTACGGCGGCGCCAACGTGCGCACCTTCATGCCGAAGCTGCTACGCCTGTGGAAGACCGGCAAGCTGGACCTCGAGAGCATGATCAGCCGGCGCATGCCGCTGGAAGAGGTCAACGATGCCTTCGAGGCGATGCAGGCCGGCGAAGTGATCCGCTCGGTGCTCGACTTCGCCTGACCCGGTCTTGGCCAGGACCTGGGCATCCATGAAAGATGATGGGTGTCCTAAACTTTGATGGATGTCCAAATCTTCAGGACCCGGGGGTGGGGATGAGGGTCACGGGCATGTCTTCGGGTTCCAGACCGAGGTTGATGAGCACCTTGGACATGGCGAGAAACAACCCCACGCCCAGCGTCAGCTCGATAATCTCCGCATCGCTGAAGTGTGCTTTGAGTGCGTCGCGGTGCGCATCCGTCAACGAACGCGGATCTCCGATGATGGCATCCGTCAGGTTCAACGCTGCGGTTTCGGCTTCGGTGAATTCGGTTTCGTAACCGTCCGCGATCCGCTCGACCTTCCCCTCCTCCAGCCCTGCCGCACGGGCAGAGTCGAAACGCACGTTGCGTCAGTATCCGCAGTCGGTGACCCGGGCGTTGCGCAGCCGGGTCATTTCCTTGAGGTGCGGGTTGATGACGCCGTTCTGCCAGAATTCTGCGTACAGGTCGAAGAACCGCCCGGTGGTATTGGGAATGTGGCTCATGACCGAGCCGAAATCCGCCGGCTGGCCGGGTATTGCTGAGTCGATTCGCGGTGTTGTCGACATCGAGTTCTCCGTTCGCTCTCCGGTATGCCGGGAATGGTACCTGCCTGGCCGCAGTCACTCCACAAGGCGCTGCAGAGTGTGACGAATCCGTCATTTTTGTTACGAGAGGTAACAATCGATGGACATTCTGGAATCATACCCTAGAATTGGTCAGACCAAAGTGGTCAGACCACCTGAAGGACGATCCGAGTGCCCACCCGACACGAAGAAATTGCCGAAACGCTCACCGAGGAGATTCTCCGCGGCCGTTACCAACCTGGCGATCGGCTACCCTCCGAACGTGATCTGTCGGCCCGCTTCGATGCCAGTCGCGGCGCTGTTCGTGAAGCCATCAAGAAGCTCGAGCAACTGGGGCTGGCAGACGTCCAGCCCGGCGGCGCACGGGTCATGGCGGTGGAGGATTCGAGCCTCGAAGTGCTGGGCCACCTGATGAGCTTGAACGACCTTCCCGATGTCGAACTGGTCGAGCAGATGATGGAGGTCATGGGTGCGCTGATGAGTGTCGCGGTGCGAGGTGCGGTGGCGCGCGCGAGCGATCAGGAGATCGCTCAGGCCCAAACGCTGATTCGTCGGCTGCAGAACGCCGATCTCGACCAACAAGCCCTGGTGGACACCCGCCTCCAGCTGTTCCGACAGTTCATGCGTATGAGCGGCAATCTGGTACTCATTCTAATCAGCCGTTCGTTGCACATTTCAGTGTTCGGGAAAAACCCGAACGCCAACGATATCCTGCACCCGATATCCCGGGACCATGACACTTATCTGCAGCAGATGGACCAAGCGCTGGAGAATCGCGACGCCGAAGCGGTCGCTGCCACCATCAAAGCCAGCTTCGAACTGAACCGGGACATCGTCCTGGCAGCGCTGCGCGATGCGCATGCAGCCAACGGTCAAGCCAACGGCGAACGGAGGGCCGCACCATGATGCGCAAGTTCATCATCCCCGCCACCGTGGTACTGATCTCCGTGCTCGGCGCGGTCACGCTGCTCGCGACTGCTCCGCAACTGATGCCTTCGTCGTCCCAACCGGTTCCGACCACCGTTCGCACGCTGGAAGTTACCCCGGCGCCGATGCAACTCATGGTACATTCCCAGGGCACTGCGGAACCCAGCACTGAAAGCAATCTGATTCCCGAGGTTTCCGGACGGGTCGTGCGGAAGTCACCCAGCCTCGTGCCGGGCGGCTACTTCGAACAAGGCGATGTTCTGCTGGAACTGGACGCAGAGGACTACCGGAACACCGTCGACCGTGCCCGCTCCACGCTCACGCGCGCCGATGCCGAGTATGCGCACGCGCGCTACGAGTTTCAGCGCCACAAGGAACTAGAAAGCCGGCAGTTGGTGAGTCGCTCACTGATGGAAAACACGCTGCGCAGCTTCAGGGTCGCAGAAGCCGCGCGAAACGACAGTCGCGTCGCGCTCGAGCAAGCCCAGCGCGACCTCACGCGAACCAAGATCGTCGCGCCGTTCACGGGATTGGTGCGCACTGAACAGGTCGACATCGGCCAGTTCGTCAGCCGCGGTGCCAGCATTGCGACGATCTACGCCACCGATTTCATCGAGGTACGACTGCCTCTGGCGGACCGACAGCTCGCGTTTCTGGACGTGCCAATAGGCGTGCATGGCCAGTTTCCGCCCGATGCACGCCCTCGCGTGGAACTGTCAGCGAATTACGCTGGGCGCAAGTACACCTGGCATGGCGAAATCGTCCGCACCGAAGCGGAGATCGACATGAAGAGCCGAATGGTCCACGTGATCGCTCGAATCGACAACTCTGCGCAGGAAACACCGCTCGCCGTGGGCTTGTACGTCGAGGCCGCGATCGTCGGGGCACTCGCCGAGGACATCATCGTCCTGCCACGCAATGCGCTGCGTACCGGCAATCAGGTGCTCATTGTCGATCACGAGAACAAACTGCGCTTCCGCGACGTCACCCCACTTCGTCTCTACCGCGACGAAGTGCTCATTCAATCCGGACTCGAAGCAGGCGAACGCGTTTGCATTTCACCGATCCAGACGGCCATTGACGGCATGCTGGTGGACCCGGTCGGCCCTACCGGCGCCATCGTCGGCAGCTAAAGCCTGAGGACTGATTCGTGCATCGTGCCATTGCCTGGTTCGCCAGGAATTCTGTCGCTGCCAACCTGTTGATGTTCATCCTGGTGCTGGCCGGCGTGCTGGCGCTGTTCACGGTCCACCAGCAGACCTTCCCCAACATCGATCCTGACGTGGTGATGGTGAACGTACCCTACCTCGGCGCCGCCCCGGAGGAAGTCGAACAAGGTGTCTGCGTGCGCATCGAAGAGGCGGTGGAGGGTACCGAAGGCATTAAGAAAGTCCGCAGCTCAGCCACGGAAGGTCAGTGCAACGTCATCATCGAACTGACCGAGGACGCTATCCCGATCCAGGCACTGAACGAGATCAAGTCGAAGATCGACGCGATTAACACGTTTCCTCGGGAAACTGAAAAACCGATCGTCTCGAAGCTGGCAATTCGACACGGCGTCATGGATCTGGTGCTGTTCGGCGACGTCGACGAACGCACCCTGAAAGAGATCGGTACGCGGGTGCGTGACGAAGTGTCCGCGCTGCCCGGCGTGTCCCAGGTTTCCCTGTCGTACGTAAGACCGTACGAGATTTCAATCGAAGTTTCCGAGACCACACTGCGCCGCCACGGACTCACGCTGGAGCGCGTCGCCGACATCATTCGGCGCACCTCCCTGGACATGCCCGGCGGCAATATCAAGACGTCGGGCGGCGAGATACTGCTGCGCACCAAGGGCCAGGCGTATACCGGCAGGGAATTCGAAGACATTGTCGTGCTGACGGGTTCCGACGGCGGTGCCAAGGTGCTGCTCCGTGAGATCGCAACCGTGATCGACGGGTTTGAAGAGGGCGATCTCGCCGCGCGCTACAACGGCGTGCCGGCGGTCGTGGTGAAGGTCTCGCGCATCGGTAAAGAAGACATCATCGGCATATCGGACACGGTCAAGGCCTATGTCGACCGGCTGGTTCCGACCCTGCCCCAGGCCATCCAGCTGGACATCTGGCAGGACGAATCGAAGATCCTGCGCGACCGGATCTCCAGCCTGCTCGCAACGGGAGCCGGCGGCCTGGTGCTGGTGATGCTGATCCTGTCGATGTTCCTGCGCTTTCGTCTGGCCATGTGGGTCGCCGCAGGCATCCCCATCGCCATGCTCGGCACCGTCGCAATGTTCCCCTATTTCGACATCGAGATCAGCATGCTGGCGATCATGGCGTTCATCCTGGTGCTGGGGATCATCGTCGACGATGCCATCGTGGTCGGCGAGCGCGTATACGCGCATGAGATAATGGGCAAACCGCCCATTCGCGCCGCAATCGACGGCACCTGGGAAGTTTCCACCCCCGTGATCTTCGGGGTGCTCACTACCATGGCCGCCTTCCTGCCGCTGATCATCTCCAGCGGCCGGATGGCCGACGTGTTCGGCACGATCGGCTGGATAGTCATTATCTCGCTGGTCTTCAGCATCATTGAATCGCAATTGATCCTGCCGGCCCATTTGGCACACCGCAACCACGAGACCAGTCATGCCACCATCGGCAGGGCGTGGACGCGCCTACAGGATTCGCTGTCCGGGGCGATGGGCGACTTCGCCAGTCAGGTCTATCGCCCGTTCCTGCAGAAGGCGCTGGCATGGCGTTACCTGACAACCGCCACCGGCGTGGCGGTGCTGATCCTCGTCATGGGCATGATTGGCAGCGGTCGTATCGTGTTCAGCTTCTTCCCGCCCGTGGAGGGCGACATCGTCTTCGCCACCCTGGAGATGCCCGCAGGAACCTCCATCGAAACCACCACGGAAGCGGTCAAGCTGATCGAGGCAGGCGCCAAACAACTCCGCGCGGAACTCGACGCCGGGCTCGCAGACGGGCAGCCGAGCCGGGTAAAAGCCATCCTGTCCAGCATCGGAACACACCTCGACCGGGGGCCGGGTCCGCCGCGCCTGCCTCAACCCGGACGCAGCAACTACGCCGACGTTGCGATGGAGTTGATCCCAGCGAATCAGCGCGACATGCTCGCATCGCGCGACGTGGGCGATCGCTGGCGCGAGATCGTCGGTGCCATTCCGGACGCCGTCAAACTCAGTTACTCTTCCGACTCGTTCACCGCCGGCAATGCGCTGGACTTTCAACTCGCCGGCCGCGACATCGATCAGCTGCGCGAGGCAGCGGCCGAGGTGCGCGCGGAACTCAGCCGCTACGACGGCGTGTTCGACATTTCCGATTCGTTCCGCGCCGGCAAACAGGAGATCAAACTCTCGTTACTGCCCGAGGCTCTCAACTGGGGCGTGGCCCTGAACGACCTGGCGCGACAGACCCGTGCGGCATTCTACGGGGTAGAAGCACAACGCATTCAACGCGGCCAGGACGACGTCCGGGTGATGGTACGTTTTCCCGAAGACGAACGACGTTCCATCGGCAACCTGGAGGACATGCGTATCCGCACCGCCGATGGTACGGAAGTACCCTTCACCAGCGTCGCCACCTTCGAACTGGGCCGCGGATTCTCAACCATCAACCGCCTCGATGGTCGCCGTGTCATCAACGTGACCGCCGACATCGACCGGACGATCGCACGGCCCGAATCGGTGATCGCCAGCATGTTGAACGAGTCGATCCCCGAAATACTGCGGCACTATCCTGACATTTCAATAGGACTCGCCGGTGAGCAGGAAGAACGGGCGACGGCAATGGCAAGCCTGGCACTCGGAGCAGTGCTCGCGCTGGTGATCATCTACACGTTACTGGCGGTGCCGCTGCGCTCGTACATTCAGCCGTTGGTGATCATGAGCGTGATCCCATTCGGGGCGGTCGGCGCGATCCTCGGCCACTACATCATGGACACCGGCCTGATGTTCTTCTCGCTGCTCGGCATTATCGCCTTGTCCGGGGTGGTGGTGAACGCCAGCCTGGTCCTGGTGGACTACATCAATCGCCGTCGTCGCGAAGGAGTCGAACTGGTCGAAGCCGTGGCGACCGCGGGGGTAGTACGGTTCCGGCCGATCATCCTGACATCAGTTACCACGTTCATCGGTCTGCTGCCGATGTTGAGCCGCGGTGGCGACCCGACCACGGCATTCATCATCCCGATGGCCATTTCGCTGGCCTTCGGCGTGTTGTTCGCCACCGTCATCACGCTGATCCTGGTGCCCTGCCTGTACCTCATCGTCGAAGACTACATCACCTGGGGCGAGCTTGACCGGGAAGCCCGGCTTGCGGACCAGGATGCCGCGTACGACACGGCTCAGGCGTCGATGCAGCCCGCCATGGGAGGCGGCGGCAACTAAACGTCCCGTCCCATTCAGTCGGCAATTCTTCGATTGAAAACGCCTCCATCTGACCCCAGATATTAGTTATCGAGGACCCTGATCCGGGGTCCAGTGTGTCAGAGTGGTCATGGAATTCATCGATTACTACAAAACCCTGGGCGTCGCGGAAGATGCGTCCGGCGACCAGATCAAACGGGCGTACCGTAAGCTGGCGCGCAAATTTCATCCAGACGTCAGCCAGGAGTCCGACGCGGAAGCGCGTTTCAAAGAAGTGGGCGAAGCGTACGACGTGCTGAAGGACCCCGAAAAGCGCGGCGCGTACGACGAACTACGACTGCAACCGCAGGCTGGCGGCTTCGCAGCGCCACCCGGTTGGAATTACGAATTTCACAGCGCCGGCGACAGTGCCGCCTTCAGTGATTTCTTCCGTACGTTCTTCGACGCGGAGCCAGGTCCAGGCACGGTTCGGGACGACCCGCACGCCGCACCGCCCCGGGACGTCCATCAGCGCATTGCCATCACCCTCGAAGAGGCGTTTCACGGGTACCGCCCGGAAATCGAAACGCGCTTATTCGACGGACCCGGTACTCGGCGTCTGAAGGTCAGTATTCCTGCGGGAGTTATCGACGGTCAGCACATCCGGCTGCGCGGCCAGGGCAGCGGTGACGGTAGCGCTCGCAAGAGCGCCCGCGGCGACCTGTACCTGGAGATCCAGATCGCACCTCACCCGATGTTCTCTACCGACGGTCGAGACATCTACGTCACGCTGCCGGTCGCCCCGTGGGAAGCAGCGCTCGGCGCGTCGGTCCGGGTTCCAACGCTGGGCGGACCGGTGACCTTGAAGATACCGGCGGGATCCCAGACGGGTCAGCACTTGCGCCTGAAAGGTCGAGGGCTGCCCGGCTCGCCGCCTGGCGATCAGTACGCAGTACTCAATGTCGTCCTGCCGCCCGCTGACACCGAGACGGACAAAAAACTCTATCGCGAGATGGCGGAACGCATGAACTTCGACCCCCGCGCCCACCTGGAGGGTGCACTATGAGCCGCTCAACGACGCCACGACGCAGGTACCTGACACTGGTCGAGCTGAGCCACAGCGTCGGCATCCGCCAACGGCATCTCGTCGCGCTGGTCGAGCATGGTCTGGTGGAGCCGGCGGGCGACAACCCCAGCGAGTGGCGCTTCGACGAACAGGCCACCGCGCGTCTGCTGCGCGCCTTGCGATTGCGCCGCGACCTACGCATTAACACCGCGGGCGCCACGTTGGCCCTGGACCTGTTGGATGAACTGGCTCGCCTGCGCGCAGAACTCGATCGCCTGCGCCGACTCGTCGATTGAACTCCTCTCAGAAGCGCGAAGGTGTCAAAGGTAGAAGTTCAACCCCAGGGTTGCCTCATACTGCCAGAACATGCTGCCGTTCCAGCGCACGATGCATCCGCCGCTGCAGAAGATGCGGCTGTCCGAGTCGACCACCGTCCCCAGCGCGCGAAAATCGAGGCGTAGCCCGAATCGCTTGGTTATGCGCATCTTGTAGCCGCCCATGAACCCAATGCTGAACTCGGTTTCGTCATCGAAGCCATCGGCATCGGGGCGGAACTGGCTCACGCCGAAACCAACACCGACGTAGGGCCGCACTCGGTCGCCGTCCATCACGAACGTACCGCCGAAGTGCAGATAATCGATGTCGATGTCGGCGTGGGTAATGGCGAGTTCCGGGGTCTGAAGGTCGAACTCGGTGGATTGATGGGAATACATGATCTGCCATTGGGTCTGATGGCCGCTAGGAAATTCCAGCACGAAACCGTAGGCAGGGGCATTGTCGACGTCGACACTGCCGTCGACTTGAGCATTGAGCTCTGCCTCGGTGGCGACACTGAAGTCGCCGCCAAACCGGAATCCGGCAAAGGGCGCAAGCTCCCAGCCGACCGGTTCCGAGGTGCCACGTTCACGCAGCTGTGCCTGGGCGCCCAGAGACACCAACGCCAGCGCGAGCGCGAACACGTGCCGGAGGTTCAGCTTAAGCACAGCTCGTTCCGTTTCGGCGTGACCACCGGCGTGATGAACTCACCCATCGGGTCCTCTTCGATCAATACCTTCAGGGTCTCCTCGTCGCCGGTCACCGAACGGGCCATGAAGCGTCCGCCGTCCTCGGTTCGGCAGAATACGTAGCCGATGAGTGGCACCGTCTTGTTGTACACGACGCTGTAGGCCTCAATTCGACCCCCGACGGCCGCATCGACCACGGCCACCTCGGGAGCGGCATCGATCTCGGCCCGCACCGGCGTATTATCCACCGGCTGCCAGTTCTCGTTCGGTCGCGTCGAGTAGAGCCCCGCACTTTCTTTCGATGCGAATCCACCGTTAGCCAGAATTAATCCAAGCGCGCCGGGATCCTCACGCAGCGTATCGACCAATGAGGCAATCGCATGCATGCTGTAGTTGTTGCCGGCCCCGCCAAAGAATGGCAGGCCACCGGTCTGGGTCAGTTGGCGGCCGAACGGATCGATATCCAACGCGTCGCAAGCGAATTGCACCGCGCACGGGAAGCAGCTGTATAAATCCAGGTAATCGACCTCGGCTATCGAAACGTCGCCACCGGCAAGTGTGTGACGCAGCACCGCCGCCATCGCCGTCGATGCATCCAGGCGTTCGCGTACCGAGACCAGTTTGTCCGTCCCGTCTGCGCCCGCCCAGGGGTACACCCAACGCTCTTCGGCAATCCCCAACTCACGCGCCTTGCCGACGCTGGTCAGAATCAGTGCGGCCCCCTGATTGACGGCATCCTGGGCGACGTGCCACTTCAGATAAGGTTCGGCGACGATGTAGTTGCTGTGTGACGGCGTGGCCAGATAGTCAGCATCCCGAACGGCTGGGAACTGCGCGTATGGGTGGTTTGCCGCGACCTCCGAAAAGGGCGCGAACAATTCGCTCATCCGGCGTCGATTCTCGGCCTTGCTTAAACTGTGCGTGTGGCGCCAGGCGTTCTCGAAAGCACCGTAAACCTGCGGCGCAAACCCCATGCCGTTGGCAATCTCGTACGCGCTGACCAGCTCGGGGCCAACGCCGCGATCCTCCAGATCGCCGTCGGCATGTTCGGTCCAGTCCAGCGGTAGATCGTTGCGCTGCGCGTACCTCATGGTGCCGATCGCCTCGGCGCCGGTCAGCAGCACCATGCTGGCATCCCCCTTCGCGATCCGAGCGGCCGCTTCATTCACCAGTTGCTGCGGCGTCTGGCCGCCGACGATGCTGTAGATCGCCAACACGGGGTTTGCACCGATGCGTTGGGCTACGGCGCGCGGCAGATTGTCGCAACGACCGATCGGCGAGGGTCTGCTGGGGATGGAATCACTGATGAGCCGCACGAATGCCAGGGTATCAACGTGCGCCGCGATGCCGGCGACGCCCGTGTCGGTCAACGCCTGTCGGCACGCTTGCGTCGCCAGGAAGATCGGTGCAGGCAGGTCTTCTACGGCGCGAGTCAGCTCTCGAACGACGCTCTGACCTACTCCGACGATGATCGGAAGACTGGCATCGGGTGTGCCCG
>SMWF01000041.1 GCA_004357385.1 Gammaproteobacteria bacterium
AATAAGAAATGATAGAACCCAAGCCATCACCTAGCACTGCATAGATGTGTCTCTTCAATTCGTCTAGAGGGAAACCATCGCTAGTGTGCTGCTCATCCAATCTGTTACTGGTCGCGGCCGTCAAGGAAAGCAGCTTCTTCCGATATCTCTCGGTTGCCACACCAAATTTCGAGAGCTCATTGTTGACCTCAGATGTAGAGGGAGATTGTCCTATCTCGATATCGCGGGCGATGGACTTGGCAGACTTTGAAAGTATGACAAACTGACCCGTGAAGTGATCAATCTTGCTGATCTTGAGGTTCCTGATGAATGAGGGAAGGTCGTCGGGCACGCTTTCGGTCATTTTGATATCCCCGAAGCGAACATATCGCGGCGGTGAATTGCTGCGTTAACGTTGTTGGTTGATTTCAAATGATTTGTTGATTGGTTTGTGGACTGAAGTCAACCAGGGCTCCGTGGGCCAGTAACCTCAAGGGGTGTTGGCGGAAGAGGCAGGAGTCGAACCCACCAGGCACGATCACGCGCCTCAACGGCTTTGAAGGCCGCGCGCCCCACCGGAGACGATGCTCTTCCGCCGCCAGTTTACGCGATTTTCAGACTCGATTGAGCGCCCACGATGCGTCGTTTGTCGTCGTAACGGCGCGTGTAGCCACGGGCATCGAAGTATTCAAGCACTTCGATTGCAAGGTTCCGGCCGATTCCCGTTGCATCCCGGAACTGCCGCACGCTGAAGCCATCGGGGTGGTCCGCCTGTAGTTGCTCGGCGATCGATGCATACCCGCGAATCTGTTGCGGCAGGAAAATCCGGGTGTCGCTGACCACGACAATGCGTCCCGATCGGGCGAATGCTCGCGCAGCGCTCTGCAGTGATCTCAGGTTGCCACCGATACGTTTCGCCATGTCGCCGAGGCTGGGTGGCTGATCGCCTTCCGCGAGCACCTGTTCGAATTGCCGTAGCTGGCGTTCTTCAGCCTCCGGGAGACGCGCCTGAAAACTTGCGGCTTGATAGTAGCCGCCGCTTTGTTGCACGCGGCTTTCTGCCTCTAGTCCCTCGAGCAATTGCGGCAGGATTGTCCCGGGGACGTCCGCAACCTTGTGCAGTTGTTCGGTCGTAAGCCCGGGGCTGTGGGCTGCGGTCTTGTGATACGCCTCGATACGCTCGACTACGTGATCCTGCCAGGCGCGCCAGGACTGACCGGCAAATGCGAAGTTGCGCCCGCCACGCTCAACGCGGGCGACGTCCTGAGTTGCCACCAGTTCGTCCATGGACGCTTGGGAAAGATTGCGCAGCAATCGAAATCCTTCGAGATCCACCCCCTGATCCGTACTGCTCAACAATGCCGCCAGCGCGTCACGCGGATTGCTTTTGAGTTGATCGTGCAGTTGTCGAAGCCGTACCGGTTTGCGGCGACCTGTTCGCGCCGGCGCGGTCTCGATCACCGGGCCGCCGCCAATGGTTCGTTCACGGGCGTGGTCACGCAACACGATCCGATCGCCATACTTCGGATGTAGAGCAGTTTCGAATTCGAGCTCCACCAGGGCGCTGTCACTGGCGCGCAGCGGCGGCGATTCCAACAGCGCGACATGCCCGGCCGCATGCCCGGTCGCGTGATAGGCGTGCACCGGTAACCAGTGTTTCACGGTCCGGGGAAAATCATCGAGAACGGACAGCTGCACCACCGCGCTGCGTGCCGGCGCGAAGACCTCGGGCGTGACCAGCCATTGCCCCCGTTCCACGTCTTTGCGTTCGATACCGGTGATGTTGACCGCACAGCGATCGCCGGGTTGCGCCTGGTCGGATTCGGCGTCCTGAACGTGCAGACTGCGGACCCTGACATTGTGGCCGGCTGGCGCAACCCGTAACTCGTCACCCAGGTGAACCGTGCCTGAATGTACGGTGCCCGTTACCACCAGGCCGCTGCCGCGGATCAGGAAGGCACGATCGATCGCCAGTCTGAACGCCCCCTCAGTCTGGATGTTGGGATGCTCGCGCGCTGCCTTGCCAAGTGCATCACGCAACGTATCGATTCCGGCGCCCGAGACCACTGAGGTCTCGATGATCTGCGCATTGCCAAAGTCGTGTTTTTGGGCGAGTTTGACAAGATCCGCGCGCACGACCTCAATTCGCTCCGCCTCGCAGCGGTCGATCTTGGTCAATGCGAACAGCGCACGCTCTACTCCGATCAGTTTGAGTATCTGCACGTGTTCCAGTGTCTGCGGCATGACGCCGTCGTCGGCGGCGACCACGATCAAGCCGAGCTGGTGCGCGGCGACGCCCGCAACCATGTTGTGGACGAAGCGGTGATGGCCTGGGACGTCGACGAATCCGACCCGCTGGCCGTCCAGGTTGGTGTAGGCGAATCCCAGATCGATGGTCAGACCGCGGCGCTTCTCTTCCTCCAGTCGATCGGTATCGACTCCAGTGAGGGCTTTTACCAGGCTGGTCTTGCCATGATCGACATGTCCCGCGAGGGTGATGATCACGGCATGAGCCGGGCCAGGTTCTCAGCCAGCGCCGCCTCGTCGTCCAGCGTGCGCATGTCGAACAGCAACGCACCGTCCTGCAGACGCCCGATCACCGGCATCGGCAGGTCACGAAGTTTCCCTTGCAGGCTGGTCAGCGCGCTGTCTTTTTCGTGACGCAGGCGCACCGCGAAGCTCGGCAGCCGCTGATCAGGAAGTGCGCCGCTGCCGATCTGACATTCGCTGGCGGTAGTGTCGACGCTGAAATCCGCCGACAGGTGTGCGCTGAATATCTCGCTGACGCGCTGCGCCAACGCTTCGAGCTCCTGCGGCTTGCGGGCCAGGGTGCGGATCAGCGGCAACTCTTCGGCCAGTCGTTCAGGCTCCTGATACAGGGTCAGGGTGTGCCGCAGAATCCCAAGCGTGATCTTGTCGACGCGTAGCGCGCGCTTCAGGGGGTTGGCTTTGATCTGCCGGATCAGTTCGGCCTTACCGACAATGAGGCCCGCCTGCACCGCACCGAGCAGTTTGTCGCCGCTGAACGTGACCAGATCGGCTCCTTTGGCGATGGTCTCCGCGGCGGTGGGTTCGTGGGGCAATCCAAAGCGCTTCAGATCGACCAGAGCACCGCTACCCAGGTCCACCACCAGCGGCAGACCATGGCGCTGAGCGAGTTTCGCGAGATCGCTGGTTCCGACTTCGCGGGTGAAGCCCTCAATGTGGTAATTGCTCGGATGAACTTTGATCAGCAGCCCGGTGTCCGCGTCGATCGCCGCTTCGAAGTCCTCGAGGTGCGTGCGATTCGTGGTTCCGACCTCGCGGACCCGGCATCCGGCGCGTTCCATGATGTCGGGCATACGGAAGCTGCCGCCGATCTCGATCAGTTCGCCGCGTGACACGGGAACGTTGCGATCAAAGCCGAACGTGTTCAATGTCAGCAGCACCGCCGCCGCATTGTTGTTCACCACCGTCGCCGCCTCGGCGCCGGTGAGTTCACACAACAGCGGTTCGATCAGACTGTCGCGATCGCCACGCCGACCGACGCTCAGATCGAATTCGAGGTTGGTGGGATGCAATGCGGCTTCGAGCCCCGCTTCGGCCATCGCCCGGCTGATCGTGGCGCGGCCGAGGTTGGTATGAATGATCGTACCCGTGAGATTGAACACTCGCACCAGCCCCCGGCCCAATACGACCGTCAGTCGAGCTTCGAGCGGCGCTGCGTAACCGTCAGGGTCCGTTGCCCAGTCCGGCAGGTCCCCGTTGGCGCGCAGTTCGCTCTGCAACTCGCGTACCGCACGTTTCACCATGGCGAGCCCGCGGTCCCGTGCCACCCGCTTCACCGATGCGGCGTTCAGCACTTTGTCGACGCTGGGCAGGCGGGAACGTTGTGGCACTCAGATCACCTCCAGCGCGTCGGCATCCGGCAGGTCAGGGGGCACGGGCGACGGCAGCGTCTGGTACCAGAACGCCACAGAGGCGATGTCGTCCTGCAGCGGCAGGTAGCGGCCACCGGTACGCCAGCCCAACGCCTGGACGGTCACGCGAATGCGTTCTTTGAACCGCACCGGGTCGGAAATATGCCAGCGATACATGCCGAAGCGTTGCTGACTGCCGAAGCGGCCGGTGGGCGTAATCAGCTGGTGCATGCCGGAGTAGGGCGTCGAGAACGTGTGGTACCCGGAATCGTCGTTCTTCACGAGAAAGCAATACGACCCGCCGATGTAGTCCTCGGTTCCCGTTCCGCAGAAGCTCGGAAACTCGCCATCGTCGTCGAGATACATTTTCACTTCGCCTTCGCCCCACCAGCCGCGGTTGTTGCTCCCCCAGGCGAGGTAGGTTCCAACGTAATGGCCGCGTCCTTCCACGCCGTCCAGCAGCGTGTGGTCCTGTCCATAGGGAAGTGGATTGGAGCGCCGAAATTGCGCGTGGAAATACGCCACGTCGTCCGCGATCTCGGCCAGCGCATAGTTGATCTGGTAGTAAAGCGTGATGGTTTCGGCGCTGATGTTCTCGACGGTGATACGCGCCCGCGTGCGAAACGGCATCTCCCAATAGCTGTTGAAACCGCTGCCGGGATTGACGCACACCGCGAGCGAATTGAGGTGCGCATATTCGCACCAGCCCATACCGAAAAAATCGGCCAGCGGAGTCTCTACGGAAGGTACATCCTGGTCGTCCCAGTAGCAACGCAGCACCAGGTGCCGCCAATGTCCGGTAGGGGTCAGCCAGATCTGTTGTATCGCACCGCTGCCGGGAATATCGGCCAGGCTGAATGTCTGTCCGGGTTCGATGCGTACCGAAGGTGAGATCTTCCGACCCACGCCAAGGTCGCGCGCGGCCTCGGCACCGGTGCCCTCACTGGCGCGCGCTCCACCGCCACGCGCACCGTCAAAGTTCTCGGGGCTGATGCTGCGCGAGTCGGCCTCGGCCAGCTGTGCGAGATTGCCAAGGTGCGTGCCGAGGCCGTTAAAGGTACTCATGAAGATCAGTTGGTTTTGAGGCCATCTAAGGAAGCTAGTGTACTCGCAACGTCTGGTGCTCGGGCGTATTCTGGCGGATCGGTTGGGAGGGGAACGTGGGCGTGAGAACAACGCTACCAAGCTCGGGCAGGGACTGGAAAAGCTTGAGCATCGAGCTGGACGAGCGGCGCCGGGACGATGTCGATTGGCGCTCGGGCAAAGCCTCGGTCTATGTGTTCCATTCCGGCGACGACGTGCTGCAGGTGGCCCACGACGCGTACGGTGCCTACATCTCGGAAAATGGCCTGGGTCCCGGTGCGTTTCCCAGCCTGAAACGCATGGAAACCGAAGTCGTGGATATGGGGCTGTCGCTGCAGGATGCGCCCGCGGATGCTGCCGGGAGCATGACCTCGGGTGGTACGGAAAGCATCATCATGGCGCTGAAGGCTTGCCGTGATTGGCGCCGGGCGGAGCGGCCGATCGCCGGGGTTCCGACGATAGTCGCTGCGCAGACGGCCCACCCCGCATTCGACAAAGGCGCCCAACTGCTCGGCATGCAAGTGGTGCGCGTGGCGACCGGCGCAGATTTCTGTGCCGACGTCGATGCGATGGCTGCCGCCATCGACGAAACCACGGTGATGCTGGTTGGCTCCGCGCCGTGTTTTCCCTTCGGCGTGACCGATCCGATTCCGCAGCTGGCCGAGGTTGCCCAGGCCAACGATCTGTGGCTGCATGTCGACGCCTGTGTAGGTGGTTACATCGCGCCCTTCATCCGCGGCATTGGCGAGCCCGTGCCCGACTACGATTTTTCGATCCCGGGTGTCTGGTCGATGTCCGCGGACCTGCATAAGTATGGCTATGCGGCGAAAGGCGCATCCACCGTGTTTTACCGTGACAAGGCGTTGCGGGACCACCAGGTGTTTCGCTTCGACGACTGGCCGAGCGGACGCATGTATACCCCAACCCTGGCCGGAACCCGCCCGGGTGGAGCAATCGCTGCGGCCTGGGCCGTCATGAACTACCTTGGCTGGGAAGGGTACGAGGCGCGCGCACGCCAGATCGTCGATACGCGCAAACGAATCGAAGCGGGGGTCCTGGAGATGGGCTTGGAGGTGTTCGGTACGCCCCGTCTGTCGCTGATCTGCTTTGGCTCGAGCTCGCTCGACATCCTTGCAGTGGGCGAACGGCTATTTGCAGAGGGCTGGATATCCAGTCGTACAAATGATCCGGCTGGTATTCAGCTGATGATTTCGCCCGCGCATGCCCACACCGTCGATGCGTATCTCGACGTCCTGGGACGCCTGGTAGCGCTGGCCAGGGCGGGTAAGCTGAGTGCGGGTTCCGATGACATCAGCTATGCCTGAGTTCAGCTACGCGTGTGGTGTCAGTGCCGAACCGTTGCTGGGTCTCACGGTCGGTGATCTGCTCGATTCCACGGTAGCGCGATTTCCTGACAACGATGCGCTGATATCCCGTCATCAAGGCATCCGTTGGAGCTACCGGGAGTTGGGTCGGCGCGTGGATGAACTCGCGCGAGCCCTGCTGGGCTTGGGGATTCGCAAGGGAGAGCGGGTTGGCATCTGGTCGACCAACCGGGCCGAGTGGACCCTGGTCCAGTTTGCGACGGGCAAGATTGGCGCCATTCTGGTCAACGTGAATCCGAGTTACGGTGCCGCGGAACTCGACTACGCACTGAATCACTCGGGCTGTCGATACCTGATCTTAACGGACCGGTTCAAGACCACCGACTATCACGCAATTCTTGCCGAGGTGGCACCGGAACTCTCGAGCTGCGATCCGGGGACGCTGAAGTCGAAGCGGTTGCCGGAGCTCGAGTGGGTGATCAGCACGGGTGAGTCGCACGCCGGGATGCTCGATTGGTCGGCGCTGCTCGGCTACGCGCGGCGCGTCACGCCTGAAGCTCTCGCCGACAGTCAGGCGAGCCTCGCCTTCGATGAACCGATCAACATTCAGTACACCAGCGGCACGACGGGTTTCCCCAAGGGCGCCACCCTGTCGCACCACAACATCGTGAACAACGGATTGTTCGTGGCTCGGCTGATGAACTTCAGCGACCAGGATCGGCTGGTCATTCCGGTGCCGCTGTATCACTGCTTTGGAATGGTCATGGGCAACCTCGGTTGTGTCAGCCACGGCGCGACCATGATCTATCCCGATGAAGCGTTCGAGGCGGATTCCGTGCTCGAGGCAGTTGCGGAAGAGAAGGCAACCGCGCTGTTCGGCGTGCCGACCATGTTCATTGCCGAGCTTGGCTCGCCACGGTTCTCCGAATTCGATCTGACCAGCTTGCGAACCGGGATCATGGCCGGCGCGCCCTGTCCGATCGACGTCATGCGCCGGGTCCGTAAGGACATGCATCTCGAGGAAATGGAGATCGCTTACGGCATGACGGAAACGAGCCCGGTCAGCATGCAAACGCGCGTCGGGACGCCACTGGACAAACAGGTCAGCACGGTCGGGCAGGTTCATCCACATGTGGAGATCAAGATCGTCGACCCGGAATCCGGCTACGTATTGGCGCCTGGCGAAACGGGCGAGTTCTGCACCCGTGGTTACAGCGTGATGCTCGGTTACTGGAATGATGCCGACGCGACCGCCGGGGCGATCGACGCCGCGCGCTGGATGCACACGGGTGACTTGGCCGTCATGGACGACGAGGGTTACGTCAACATCGTCGGACGCATCAAAGACATGATCATTCGAGGCGGCGAGAATATCTATCCGCGGGAGATCGAAGAATTTCTGTACACCCATCCCGACATCAGCGAGGTTCAGGTGATTGGCGTTCCGGACGAAAAATTCGGCGAGGAGTTGATGGTGTGGGTGCAACCCAACCCCGGTGCCAGCGTTGATGCGGAATCAGTGCGGGAATACTGCCGTGGTCAGATCGCCCGATTCAAAGTGCCGCGTTACGTGCGGATTGTCGATGCCTTTCCGATGACGGTCACCGGCAAAATCCAGAAATACAAAATGCGCGAGCAGAGCATCGCGGAGCTCGGGCTGGAACCTGGGGGTAAACCCGGTCCCGACGCCGGGGATTGACAACAAATGGGTAACAACAAGTCGGTCGCGTTTGTCGGCCTCGGCGTGATGGGCTATCCCATGGCGGGTCATCTTGCACGCGCCGGTCATTCGGTGAAGATCTATAACCGCACGGCGACGGTGATGCAGCGTTGGCTCGACGAGTACCCGGGCACGGGGTGCGGATCCCCGGGCGAGGCGGCCCGCGACAGCGAGTTCGTCTGTTGTTGTGTCGGTAACGATGAGGACGTGCGCGCCGTGACCTTGGCCGAGGACGGCATCATCGGCGCGCTCGGCGAGACCGCGATTCTGGTGGATCACACCACGGCATCGGCGGAACTGGCGCGGGAACTGGACGCGGCGTGCGAGTTGAAGGGCGCGGGATTTCTCGATGCGCCGGTGTCCGGAGGCCAGGCGGGTGCCGAAAACGGTCAGCTGACGATCATGGTCGGCGGCGAACCGGATGTCTACGACCGTGCCGCTGCCGTATTCGACTGCTATGCCCGTTCCGTCAAACGAATGGGCCCTGCGGGCTCGGGTCAACTCACCAAGATGGTCAATCAGCTGTGCATTGCCGGCGTGCTGCAGGGCCTGGCCGAAGGGCTGCATTTTGCTGAGCAGGCCGGGCTCGACGTGGCAGACGTGGTGGAGATCATTTCGAAGGGCGCGGCGCAATCCTGGCAGATGGAGCACCGCTCACAGACCATGGCCGCGGGCGAGTTCGAATTCGGCTTTGCGGTCGACTGGATGCGCAAGGACCTCGATATCACGTTGCGCACGGCCCGTCGCATCAACGCCCGGTTGCCGCTGGCGGCGCTGGTCGACCAGTTCTATGCCGACGTGCAGGCGTACGGAGGGGCGCGCTGGGATACGTCCAGCTTGATCGAGCGCCTGCGGCGATCCTGACTCGAGTCGCTGCAACCAGTCGATGATGTACGGATATGCCGTTCTGTCCTGGACGAGAAAGAAATGGCCGCCGTCGAACAGCTTCAACTCGGCCTTCGGTATCCGGGTTGCGATGGCCTCGAGGTTCACCGGAGGCGCTATCCCGTCGTGTTCACCCCCAGTCACGAGTACCGGGATGTCGATTTGTGCCAGGCGCTCCCAGGTGTCATGCCCGGCCCGTGCGGCAAGCTGCTTCGCCGCGCCGCGCAAATCACGGTCTTTGCGCACGGCTTTCCGGGCGACATCCAGCAATCGCTGCCATCGGTCAGAATTCTCAGCGCGCCAGGATTCGTTCCGGCGCACGTCCGCAGCTACCAATTGGCGGGTGATTCGATCGTCCGGGTCCAGATCCGCAAGCTCATGAAGCGGAGTAGGAAGCACCACCTTGGCCACCGGAGGAAGTACACGCCAGCACAAGCGCCTGGACGCGATCCGGATAGCGCAGGGCAAATTCCTGGGCGACCATCCCACCGAACGATACGCCCACGACCGGCGCCGAGGGCCAATCCAATGCAACGAGCAGCGCGTCTGCATCCGCCGCGTAGTCCGCCATTGAATAGTCGCCGTCGGGTGTGTCGGTCTGGCCCAGACCGCGCTGGTCGTAGCCGAGAACCTCGAAGTGCTCCGGTAGAGGTCCTTCGAACAGCCCGCGTGGATTGCGTAAATCGCCGCCGGAACCGCTGATGTACAGCAGACGTGGCCCTCGACCGCCGATCTGATAGTGGATATCGATTCCGTTTGCGCGGATCTTCGGCATGCGGGTTCGATCCGAAACCTATAGACGGGTCAGCGGCTAACGTTGGTCGATGGCGACGTAGTCTCGGGCGGATGGCCCATTGTAGAGCTGTCGCGGCCGGCCGATCTTGTAGGAGCTGCTGACCATCTCGTTCCATTGGGCAATCCAGCCCGGGGTACGTCCCGTGGCGAAGACGACCGTGAACATGTCCACTGGAATGCCCATGGCTTTCAGGATGATGCCTGAATAGAAGTCGACGTTGGGGTAAAGCCTCTTCTCGACGAAATACTCGTCTTCGAGGGCGATTTTCTCCAGCCGCTGGGCCATCTTCAGCATCGGGTCGTCCTCGACGCCCAACTCTTCGAACACTTCCTTGCAGGTCTGTTGCATGACCTTGGCGCGGGGGTCGTAGTTCTTATAGACCCGATGCCCGAAGCCCATCAGCCGGAATGGGTCGTCCTTGTCCTTGGCCTTCGCGATGTACTTATCGATGTTCTTGAAGCTGCCGATCTCGGACAACATGTTCAGCACCGCCTCGTTGGCACCGCCGTGGGCGGGGCCCCACAGCGCGGCAATACCCGCGGCGATGCAGGCGAACGGATTGGCGCCGGTGGATCCTGCCAGTCGCACCGTCGAGGTGGACGCGTTCTGCTCATGATCGGCGTGCAGCAGAAAGATCCGATCCATGGCCCTGGCCAGCACGGGGTTGACCTCGTAGTCCTCACACGGGCTGCCGAACATCATGTAGAGAAAATTGGAGGCGTAGTCCAAGTCGTTGCGCGGGTACATGAATGGCTGGCCCTGCGAGAATTTGTGGCTCATGGCGGCCAGGGTCGGCATTTTCGCGATCAGTCGATGGGCGGTAATCAGCCGGTGGCTCGGATCGTCGATGTCCAACGAGTCGTGGTAGAACGCTGACAAGGCGCCAACGACACCGCACATGATCGCCATGGGATGCGCATCGGCACGGAACCCGTTGAAGAAGTTGCGCAGCTGGTCATGCACCATGGTGTGGCGGGTGATGGTCTTGACGAACTCATCCAGGTTCTGCGCACTGGGAAGTTCCCCATTGAGCAGCAGGTAGCACAATTCCAGGTACGTGGACTGTTCCGCGAGTTGCTCGATGGGATAGCCGCGGTGCAGCAGGATGCCCGCATCGCCATCGATGAAAGTGATGGAGGATTCGCAGGCTGCGGTCGACACGAAGCCCGGATCGTAGGTGAAAAATCCCTGCGCGGTCAGCTTGCCGATATCGATGACATCGGGCCCCTCGGTTCCGGCGTACAGCGGAAGCTCGATGGTTTCGGTTTCACCATCGGGGCCACCTTCGATGGTCAGCTTGGCCGTTCGATTCGCAATAGGAGTCGCCATATGTAGAAAGCTCCTTGTCCCCAGAATTGAGCAGGCCAGGGAGCCTAGCGACAGCGGTTGAGTGTTGTCAATCGACTGACACTCGCCGACCACCTGGGCGTTCCGCGGCGCTCCAGGGCGCATAAGAGGGCGTGGCGCGTTGGCAGGGCGCCTGGCGTTCGACTATCATGCGCTCCGCGTTTTCATGCCGGGACGTGTTGTTCCCTGCAATGGTTCGAGAGATGAAAGCAGATCGACCGGTCTACCTGTCACTCCTGCAATTCGAGTGGCCGATGGCGGCGCTGGCGTCTATTGCGCACCGCGTTACCGGCGTGATGTTGTTTGTCGGAATCGCGTTACTGTTCTATCTGTTGGATCTGGGGTTGGGGTCCGAGGAGTCCTTCGCCGAAGCGGTTGCTCTGCTGGACGAGCCGCTGCCGAAGCTGATCATCTGGGGCGTCCTGGGCGCGCTGATCTTTCACTTGGTTGCCGGCGTG
>SMWF01000042.1 GCA_004357385.1 Gammaproteobacteria bacterium
CGCATTACCGTGTTGGCGCGAGTCGGGCAACTTGTATCGCCGCAGGGCGATTACGGCTTCGGCAATTCGAGTCGGGGTGCGCGGTCCACCCTGTTGGTTGAGCATTTCGTCGAGCCCGGGATAGTCCGAACGCTCGGACCAGGTGTGCGACAGCCGTAGGGATACCGAGGTAATCACCAGTTCTGGCCGACGTTTGAAGACGCTGTCCCGATAGGCGAATTCGCACGCGTCGCGCTCATAGCGACTTGAGGCTCCAGTGTCCGTCGAATAGGCAGTCAGCGATTCGAAGCAATCCGCCAACTCTGAGCCGTAGGCGCCTATGTTCTGCATCGGTGCAGCGCCGACGCGGCCAGGGATCAGTGCCAGGTTTTCGATCCCGAACAGTCCCTGGCCAAGGCAGTATCGCACCAGGTCATGCCAGCGGACGCCGGCGCCCGCCGTCACGCGTGCGCCGCCGTCGATGTGGTCGATGTCGATGCCTGGAATGTCGATCCGGGCGACACACCCCGGAACGCGTGCGCGCAATATCACGTTGCTGCCACCGCCCAGGATCGTGAGTGGCAGTCCGCGTTCATGCAACCTCGCGGTCAACTTCTCGAGTTCGTGGAGGCTGGTGATTCGGGCCGCGAACTCCGCACGGGATGCCACGCCAAAGGTGTTCCAGTGGATCAGGGACACATCACGCGGCAAGTCGTCCACATCGTCAGTCATCACCTGGGGAACCTCTGATCAAGGAAGCGCCCTAGACTAGGTCAACAACGTTGCGGAACGTTAGATTGATCCGTTCCCCGACGGCTTTGCGGGTGCGTACCAGGCAATGCTGGTAGTCGCGCTGGGAATTTCCCCAGGCAAGCAGCAGGGAACCGTGCTGCAACTCGATGGCCGTGCTGGGCGGATGGTCCGAGCGCCGCGCGCGTACCCGTAAACGCCGCGTAGTCCCGAGGCTGATCGATGCGATGAGTGGTTCGCAGCCCAGACAGGCTTCGTCGTCGGCGTGCCACCCCATCGCATCCGCTCCGTCGCGGTAGCGATTCAACAGGACGAAATTGAAGGTCGCCTGCAGCGCCTCCAGCAAACGTGCGCGCAGGGGCAACAAGGGTGCAAACCAATCCTCACAGTGATGCGCCCTACCCGCATAGCGATAGTCGACGTGCGGCTCGCCGCACCAGGCGACCAGTCGGGGCACCGCATGCCAACGTCCGAACCGTTGCACCCGTTCGGTGTTCCAGCGTATCTCGTCGCGCAGACATCTCAGCAACGCATCAGCCATCGGTGGCGCAAGAAAGTTCGGGATGTAACACATCTGCAACGCGGAATCGTCTGAAACGACACGTGCCCGGGCGCCGAGCGGTGACGGTAGTTGGAATGGCACCTGAGCTAGTTCCGGTCAAATGCGGTCGGTATACTAGCGCCGCCGAATGCCCAGTGACAGTGCCCAACAGCAGGCTGCATGAATCTCAGCGACGAGGTGGCCGTGATCACCGGCGGCGCCTCTGGCCTTGGTCGGGCGACCGCCGAAACCATTGCCGCGGCCGGTGGCCGGGTGGCGCTGTTGGATCTCAACGAAGAACTGGCCCGCAATACGGCCGAAGAACTTGGCGATGCGGCAGCCGCCTATGCCGTCAACGTGACCGAGGAAGCGTCGGTTCAGAAGGCGATCGAAGACGTCATGAAGGACTTTGGCGCGATTCACATCAACGTCAACTGCGCGGGAATCGGCGCGGCATCGCGGACCGTCGGCCGGGACGGGGCGATGCCATTGAAGACGTTTAATTTCGTCATTCAGGTGAATCTGATAGGCACCTTCAACACGTTGCGGTTGTGCGCCGAACAGATGCAGAAGAACGAGCCGGAGAACGAGGACGGCGAGCGTGGCGTGATCATCAACACGGCGTCCGTGGCGGCGTTCGATGGCCAGATCGGACAGGCGGCCTACAGCGCGAGCAAGGCCGGCGTTGTCGGAATGACACTGCCGATCGCGCGCGATCTATCGCGTATCGGCGTGCGGGTCTGCACCATCGCGCCAGGGATATTCGAAACGCCGATGATGGCAGGTGCGCCGGATCAGGTGCGGGCACCGCTGATCGAAATGGTGCAGTTCCCCAAGCGGCTGGGCGATGCGTCCGAATACGCCCTGCTCGCTCGGCAGATCATTGAGAATCCCTACCTCAACGGTGAAACGATCCGTCTCGATGGCGGCATCCGGATGCAGCCGAAGTAACTTCGCCCGCCTCATGAGGACGGTCCGGAGCACGCCTCGATTGCGCGCTGCAGATCGTCCGGCGTATCAACCCCCCCGGGCACCCGGGTGCCCGCTTCGGCAACGGCGATTTTCATGCCGTACTGCAGTGCGCGCAATTGTTCCAGCGACTCGAGGGCTTCCAACTCACTGGTGGGCAGACCGCAGAATTCACGCAATGCCGACGCCCGGAAGGCATAGATACCAATGTGCCGCCACCAGTGCCCCGCCGACAGTTGACCCGGCAGTGGTGTGGCGCCGGCCGTCGGGAAGGTCGCGCGGTCCCAGGGTATCGGCGCACGCGAGAAATACAGTGCGCGCCGGGCGGCCCCGATGACCACCTTGACGACGTTGGGATCCAGCAGCGCCGCCGGTTGCGTGATGGGCTCGCACAGCGTCGCGATGTCGCATTCCGCATGGTCGTCGAGTAGATCGGCTACCTGTTTGATGACCTGGGGCGGTATCAGTGGCTCGTCCCCCTGGACATTGACGATCAACGCATCGTCGGGCCATCCGGCCCGTTCCACCACCTCCATAACGCGGTCCGACCCCGATTCGTGATCCACGCGGGTCATGACAGCACGGTGGCCGTGAGTTTCGGCGGCGGCAACCACGCGTTCATCATCGGTGGCGACCACCACGTCGATTGCGCCGCTCAGCGCGGCCTGGGCGGCCACGCGCGCCACCATCGGCACTCCGTTGATCTCGGCCAGCGGTTTGCCGGGTAGGCGGGTGGACGCAAAACGTGCGGGGATGACGACTCGAAAATCGGCGCTCATCCCGGAGGCGCCGCCGCTGCAACCGGCGCAACCGGCACCGCAAGTCCGTGATCGTGCAGGCAAGCGCTCAGGGCGGTCCGTCCTGGTTCGTCGAGCTGCGCCTCGATTTCCAGGTAGTAACACTGCCGCGGCAGCGTGTCCGGGTCGAGCGCGCGCACCCTTGTTGCGTCCCTTTCGGTGATGACCACGGGCAAATCGTCATCGAACAGAAGGTCATCGGCGCGAATCACATAGTTTCGCGGGAACGTATGCAGGGTTGGCTCGACGCCGAATTCCTCCAGGGTTCGGCTGAACCGGCGCGGATTTTCGATTGCCGTGACGGCGTGAACGCGCGGCCCGAGGTCGGCAGCGTCCAGGCGATTGCTGTTCTGTAGATGGACCAGGGCGGTGCCCTTGATGGTCATCAGGCTTTCGCCCTCGACCAGTCCGGTCAGCGCGCCAGCGCCGACCACCAGATCGAAATCATTGAGGCGAGCGTACGGTTCGCGCAACGGCCCGGCCGGCAGGCACAACCCGTTGCCGATGCCACGCCGGCCGTCGACCACGGCAATCTCGACATCCCGGGCCAGCGCATGGTCCTGCAGCCCGTCCGCGTGGATCAACAAATCTACGTCGTGATCAGTCAAAAGCGCCTGGCTGGCCGCAATGCGATCCGGGCCCACCACGACCGGACAACCGGTCCGGGCGGCCAGCATGGGTGCTGTGTCGCCCGCCTGCTGCGGGCTGGTTTGGTCGGTGACCGTCAGCGGATGCTGCGACGCCTTGGCACCCGCTACCTGGCTGATGATTCCGGGATGCCAACCACGCGCGCGCAGCCAGGCCGCCAACCAGATCACCAGTGGCGACTTGCCGGTGCCGTCGACGTTGATGTTGCCGACGATAATCACTGGCACCGGGGCGCGCCAACGGCTGAGGGTGCCGGTGAGATAGCGGTAGCGCCGGCGCCGGTTGATTGCTTCGAATAACTTCGCCAGCGGCAACAGCAGGCGCGGCCAGAATCGGTTGCTGTACCAGGCGTTGAGCAGCGGGTTGAAGGTGGCCTCGACGTAGTGCCGGGTAACACGTGATTTCGGGCGGATACCGTCCCTCGTCGGGGTGGCGTCACCGACGCTGGCGTCCGGCTCCGTGAACTGGGACTGGTAGAGCGAGGAGTACATGCCACCAAGGCTCAGAAGCTGCGCATGGGTGCCCTGTTCTACGATGCGACCGCCGTCGAGCACCACGATCAGGTCGGCTTTCTCGATGGTCGACAAGCGGTGCGCGATCACCAGCGTGGTACGTCCCCGCATCACTTCTTCCAGGGCGGCCTGAATGTACCTCTCCGAGGTCGTATCCAGGGCCGATGTCGCCTCGTCGAGAATCAGCACGGGCGCGTCTTTGAGCAGCGCGCGGGCGATCGCGACCCGCTGGCGTTGGCCCCCCGACAGCAACAGCCCGTTGTCGCCGACGATCGTGTCGAGGCCGTCCGGAAGTTGGTCGATGAACACGTCAGCATGCGCACGAACGATGGCGTTGCGGACTTCCTCCGGCGAGCGGTCGACGAGCGCGCCGTAGGCGATGTTGCGTTCCAGGGTATCGTTGAACAGCACCACATCCTGAGTAACCAACGCGATCTGACGCCGCAGGTCGGTCATCTTGTAGTCGTTCAGCGGCCGGCCATCCATCAGAATCTGCCCGGCGCTGACGTCGTAGAAGCGCGGCAGGAGGCTCGCCAGCGTTGATTTCCCGCTGCCGGATCGACCCACCAGTGCGATCGTCTGGCCAGGCGCAATGGACAGGTTGATCTCGTGCAACACGGGGCCGTCCCCGCCGACGTAGCCGAACGAGACGTTTTGAAATTCGATTCGGCCCTGCGCCCGCTCGATCGGTTGTGCACCCGCATCGGCTTCCGGTTCCTGATCGAGTTGACCGAATATATCCTCCGCCGCCGCCAGACCCCGCTGCAGACGCGCGTTGACTTCCGAAAGCCGGCGTATGGGCCGTGCCAACAACCCTGCCAAGCCGACGAAATAGACCACGTCTCCGGGACCCATTGAACCCGCAAGCTCGGGCCGGAACAGCATTCCGATCAACACCGCCAGAGACAGGGCGACAATGACCTGAATCAATTGAGTGCTCCAGGCCTTGGTGGTGGTCATCTTCAGCTGTTGGCGGCGGTTGTAGTTGCTCGACTCGAAGAATCGGCCACGCTCGTACTCCTCGCCACCGAAGGTACGGACCACACGGTAGCCGTTGACCATTTCGGATGCGACATGGGTTACGTCCCCCATGGAGTTTTGAATTCTACGGCTGATGCGCCGAAAGCGGCGGCTCGCGTATGCCACCACCACGCCGACCAACGGCGCGATGGACAGGAAAATCAGCGTGAGCTGCCAGCTCGCCAACAGCATGGCACCCACCATGATGAGCACTTTCGAACCGTCCTGGATGACGATTTTCAACGCGTCGGTTGCCGTGTCACGAACCTGCGCGACATTGAAGGTAATGCGTGACACGAGGTGACCCCTGGCGCTGTGATCGAAAACGGCGCTGGGCATTACCAGCAACTGATCGAACAACTCGGTACGCAGCGTGTGGACAACGCGGAACGACACGCGGGCTAGAAAGTACTCGCCCGAGAATTCGCCGAGTGCCCGGATGACGGCCACGATCGCGACCGCGATCGGATAGTACAGCCAGTTGTTGCGGACCGGGTTGCTGAGTTCGTCAACGACGTCGCCGAACATTCGTGCGAAGTAGGCCTCGGTCGCGCTGCCGATGGCGAAGCCGACCAACGCGATCAGAAACAGTGGCCACATGGGCAGTACGTAGCGCAGCAACCGTTTGTAGATGGCCCAGTCACTGGCCGCCTGGGCCTTGGAGACGCTGCCGCCGGGACCGTTGGGACCGTTGGGACCGTTGGGAGCTTCAGGATCTTCGGGCGTTACCTCGTTGCCCGTCACGGCTCTTCCTCGGGCGACTGGGTGGTAAGTGACAGTCGTGTCAGTCCGAGCTGTCCGGCGGCATCCATGGCACGTACCACGGCCTGGTGGGTCGCATTCGCATCGGCGGTGATGATCAGTTGTGGGGAAGCATCACCCTCGCCGATCTGCTGCCGAAGCGCTCGCATCAAGGTCGCCAATTGATTGTTGACCAATGCCTGATCGTTGACCGCGTAGGTTCCATCCTGAGCGATGGTTATGACGATGCTTTGCTCCTCCGGCTGCTGCAACTCGCCCGAGGCTTCAGGTAGTTCCAATTCCAGCTGCGTTTCTCGAATGAAGGTGGTCGATACCATGAAAAAGATGAGCAGCAGGAACACCACGTCGATCAACGGCGTCAATTCAATGCTGACTTCGTTGCGCCGTCTGCGACGAAACTTCATTGGCGTGGTTCGAGCTCACGCTCTCCGTGCATTATTTCGACGAACTTGCTGCTCTCCTGCTCCATGGTGACCACGAGGTCGTCGACGCGGCGTACAAAGTAGCGATGAAACATCAGTGCCGGGATGGCAATGCCGAGACCCGCGGCGGTGGTTATGAGGGCTTGAGAAATACCCCCGGCCAACACGTTGGCGTTACCAGCGCCTTCCAGCATCAGCACCGTGAAAACCTTGATCATGCCGACCACGGTACCCAGCAATCCCAGCAACGGGCTGATCGAAGCAATGGTACCCAACGGTGTCAGGTAGCGCTCCAGCTCGTGCATGACCGCATCCGCCGCTTCCTCCATCGACTCCTTCATGATTTCGCGTCCGTGCCGCGCGTTGCCGATACCTGCGGCGAAGATCTGGCCGAGCGGGCTGGCGCTGCGTATGTCCCGGAGTTTCTGAGGATCGATTTCACTCTTCTTGACCTGCGCCCACACCTGAGCGAGCAGGTTCCGGGGCGCAACCCGCGTAATCTGCAGGGTCCAGATCCGTTCCACGCAGATCGCCGCTGCAATGACCGAACACAACAGTATCGGCACCATCAACCATCCGCCCGCTTGAACCATCTCCAACACCGCGTAGACCTCCCGTTGCTTACCTGCAGACTATTTTAGAAAAGTAGGGCTTGGCCTTCGATGACTCACCAGGAGCATCCGCGCGCCGTCACGGGCCATAACTCCGTCACCACACCATCCTGGTGCACCCAGTAGTGATCGTAGAGGTTTACCGTGGGATCGCAATGAGGCGTGACGAACTGGAGTTTTTCGCCAAGCAGTGGTTGCTGACTGCCGTCGCGAAGTACCACGATGCCGTGTTCGTCGCCGGCAAACACGAATTTTGACCCTGCCACGTCGATGCAGGTGGGGGCGACCGTTTCGGAGGCAAACCCCTTGGTGCCGGCATCGACGGTGATCGCGCCGCTGGCGGGTTGACTGATCGCCGTCGTCAGCACGGTCAGTGAGGTTTCGAAGTCGTTGTATACCGGGCCGGTAGCGCTACCGATGTTCAGATATTCCTGATCCATGAATACGTAGCTGCCGACCTGCATGTCAGTGACGCATCCTACGTCGCAATCGATGTCGTAGGTGCCGGTACCTCCGCCCGTGACAACCTCGATCTCGAAGCCGCGTTGCTGCAGCAAGGTGATGATCTCCGACGCGCGCTGCCAATGTTTCAGGGACGCTTCGCGTCTCGCGGCGTGGCCTTCAATATGCATTACGTGACCCGCGTAGTGCTGTACGCCCATCAGCCGAAGCCGGTCGCTCTCAGCAATCCGGTCGGCCAGATGAACGACGTCTTCCTGCTCGCGCACGCCAGTCCGCCCCATGCGCGGGTCCAGGTCGATCAGTACCTTCAGTGCCCGTTCATGGCCGGCCAACGCCGCTTCCAGTTGCACAACGCCAAGCTCACTGTCGAGGACGATCATCAGATCCGGTGCGGCATCAGCGAGTTCGGCCACCAGATTCGCCTTTTCAGTCGTGGTCACCGGCGAGGTGATCAGCACCCGATCGATCCCCGCCTGACAAAGAACCAGTGCTTCGGAAACCTTGGCAGCGCATACGCCGATCGCGCCGTGGTCCAACTGGGCACGTGCAATCAGCGGGCACTTGTGGGTCTTGCTGTGGGGCCGAACGCCTTTCCCCTTGGACTCGAGGTGGTCGCCCATCTTGCGCAGGTTGCGCTCGAAGGCGTTGCGGTCGAGCAGCAGCGCGGGCGTCGGCACCTGCGACAGCGGAACCGGCTCATCCAGGGTGAGGCAATCGTAGTGCCGCTCGCGTAGCAGGGCAGCTACAGTTGCAATGCTCATGGACCCGCGCGCCTACCTGGAACGATCGAAACGAGCCACCGTCGGTGGGTCGGTTTCGCCGTAGAAACGTTGGTAGCAGTAATTGGTCGCCTCGACAAACCCGTGCAGGCTGCCGCAGTCGAAGCGCCGCCCGGCAAATTTGTATGCAATGACACCGCCGTCAACGGCTTGCTTCAACAGGGCATCGGTGAGCTGAATCTCGCCGTTCTTGCCGGGTTCGGTCTGCTCCAGGAGCGTGAAGATGTCGGGGGTCAGCACGTACCGGCCGATGATGGCCAGATTGCTCGGCGCTGCTTCGGGCGCCGGTTTCTCCACCATAGTAGACACGCGGAACAGCGAGTCGCTGAGCGCTTCGCCGGCGATGACACCGTAGTGGTGGGTTTGATCGGCGGGAATTTCTTCGATCGCGACGATACTGCAGCGAAACTGGTGGTACAGGCGGATCATCTGGGCGAGCACACCTTCACCGTCGGCTGTCCCCCCGCTTCCAGCATCACCAAAGCACAGGTCATCGGCAAGGACCACGCCAAAGGGCTCGTCGCCAATGAGGTTGCGCCCGGTGAGAACGGCGTGACCCAGCCCCTTCATGCTGCTTTGTCGCGTGTAAGAGAACGTGCATTGCTCGATCAGTTGGCGAATCCCATCCAGCCGCTTTTCTTTGCCGGTCCCCCGAATCTGATGCTCGAGTTCGTAGCTGACATCGAAATGATCTTCGATGGCGCGTTTGCCGCGGCCCGTCACGAATCCGATGTCGGTCAAACCCGCCTCGAGGGCTTCTTCCACACCGTACTGGACCAATGGTTTATCGAGAATCGGCAGGATTTCCTTCGGCATGGCCTTGGTTGCCGGAAGAAACCGCGTGCCGTAGCCCGCCACCGGAAAGAGGCATTTCTTGATCATGGGCCGATCGCCCCTGGCACACTTGCTGCGGATGGTAGCCAGCCATGCGCAACGCAGCAACCGCGCGCTGGGCGCGGTGCCCACGATCGACCTACGTCACGCCGCTCTGGTGTTATGGGGTCCTATGGATCAATGCGGTAGCTCCTGGTGGGACTGGTGGGACTGGTGGGACAGTTGGGACCGTCGGGGCCGTTGCGAGCGGTCCTGTCCGCGTGGTTCGATGCGGTCCGCATGCAGCATGGCCAACAGATGCTGGCAGATCAGGTGCGCTGCCCGTGTCTGTTGGGGTGATCCGTCCACGGTGCTCCGGATCTGTCTCGACCATCTGCGGGCCGCACGAAGATGCGGGTCGATGTGGGGGGCGCTCGCTGCCGGCCGCTCCGCCTCCGGGCGCACGCCGGGAACCGGGTCGAACAATGAAAGTGTTTCTGTGGTCATCACGGGCATCCCACTACGTACCTGTCTGGAATTGTACCGCTACTGTATGTTTATACAATAGTTTTACGCAGCTTCGGCGGAGAACTCGAAGCGCTCGTCCCGGGCATCGATCCGGATCGTGCTGCCGGGCGGGTACTGCCCGGCAAGTAATGCCTGGGCCAAGGGGTTTTCCAGCTGGCGCTGAATTGCGCGCTTCAACGGGCGTGCCCCGTACACCGGGTCGTAACCCTCCTCAACCAGCAGGTCGAGCGCGGCGTCGCTCATCTCGAGGTGCAACTCCTGCTCAGCGAGCCGCGTGCGCAGAAGTTCCAGCTGAATCTCGGCAATGCTGTGCACATGCGATTTGTCGAGTGGGTGGAACACCACCACGTCGTCGACCCGATTGATGAACTCCGGGCGGAAGTGTTGTGCCACGATGCCCATTACCAGGTCTTTGATGCCGTCACGATTACCTGCTTCGGTGAGCGCTTTGATTTCTTCCGAACCCAGGTTGGACGTCATCACCAGCACGGTGTTGCGAAAGTCAACGGTTCGGCCATGCCCATCGGTGAGTCGGCCATCATCCAGTACCTGGAGCAGCACGTTGAAAACGTCGGGATGGGCCTTCTCGATCTCGTCCAGCAGGATCAGCGAGTAAGGACGCCGTCGTACCGCTTCCGTCAATTGACCCCCTTCTTCGTAGCCGACGTATCCGGGAGGTGCCCCGATCAGCCGTGCAACGGAGTGCTTCTCCATGAATTCCGACATGTCGATACGCAGTAGCGCGTCCTCGCTATCGAACAGCACCGCGGCAAGCGACTTGCAGAGTTCGGTTTTACCCACGCCGGTGGGACCGAGGAACATGAATGAGCCGTTCGGCCGGTTCGGGTCGGCGAGACCCGCACGCGAACGACGCACCGCGTCGGCAACGGCGGTTACCGCTTCATCCTGCCCGATGACGCGCTCGTGCAATTGCGCCTCCAGATGCAGAAGTTTGTCGCGGTCGCCTTCGAGCAGCTTGGCCACCGGGATGCCGGTCCACTTGGCGACCACCTCCGCAATCTCCTCTTCACCGACCTTGTTGCGCAGCAAGCGTTGTTCCTGCGCACCGTCCGATGTTTCCGCAGCAACGGCGTTGCCGAGGCGCTTCTCGAGTTCAGGTATCGCGCCATATTGAAGTTCCGACATGCGTTGCAGGTCGCCCGCGCGGCGCGCCGAGTCGAAGTCCAGACGGGCAGCGTCCAGTTCTTCCTTGATGTTCTGCTCGCCTTTGAGTGCAGCCTTTTCAGCGCTCCACACCTCATCGAGATCGGCGTATTCGCGCTCCAGTTCCAGCACGGTCTCCTGCAGGGCTTCGGTACGCTTCCTGGAGGCATCGTCGGTTTCCTTCTTCAACGCCTCCAGTTCCATCTTGAGTTGAATCAGTCGTCGCTCCAGTTTGTCCATCGGTTCGGGCTTCGAGTCCATCTCCATGCGGATAAGGCTCGCGGCCTCGTCGACCAGATCGATTGCTTTGTCGGGAAGCTGACGACCAGAAATGTAGCGATGCGACAATTTCGCAGCGGCGACAATTGCCGGATCGGTGATGTCGACCGCGTGATGCAATTCGTAGCGTTCCTTGAGACCGCGCAGAATTGCGATCGTGTCCTCAACGCTGGGTTCGTCGACCTGGATCTTCTGGAACCGGCGTTCCAGGGCCGCGTCCTTTTCGACGTACTGGCGGTATTCGTCCAGCGTGGTGGCACCCACGCAGTGCAACTCTCCGCGCGCCAATGCCGGCTTGAGCATGTTGCCGGCATCCATTGCCCCCTCGGCTTTGCCCGCGCCTACCATGGTGTGCAGTTCGTCGATAAACAGAATGATGTTGCCTTCCTGCTTGGCCAGCTCATTCAGAACGGCCTTGAGCCGTTCCTCGAACTCACCACGGAACTTGGCACCCGCAATAAGCGCACCCATGTCCAGCGCCAGGATGCGTTTGCTTTTCAGCCCTTCCGGAACTTCCCCATTGAGGATGCGCTGCGCCAGCCCTTCGACGATGGCGGTCTTGCCCACGCCGGGTTCGCCGATCAGTACCGGGTTGTTCTTGGTGCGGCGCTGCAATACCTGGATGGTGCGACGGATCTCGTCGTCCCGACCAATCACCGGGTCCAGCTTTCCTTGTTCAGCCAGTTCCGTGAGGTCCACGGTGTAACGCTCCAATGCTTCCCTGCTGTCTTCCGCGTTTGCTTCGTCCACGGTCTCGCCCTGCCTTAGTTCATCGATGAGTTGTTCGAGTCGGCCGCGATCGACGCCGTGTTCACGCAGCAGTTTCCCGACTGGTCCGGGGTCGTCGCAGGCAGCCAGCAGCACCAGTTCCGTGGAAATGAACTGATCACCGCGTTGCTGAGCTGCGCGATCGGCCAGGCCGAACAGGCGCCCTAATTCCGGCGCCAGATTTACCTCACCGGTCGGTGTCGATAGCGTTGCCTGGCGCTCGACTTCGTCGAGCAACGCCGGTTCCACGGCCTCCAGACGCGCCCCGGCCTGTGCCAACAGATCGCGTGCCGAACTGCTCCTGTCCTGCACCAGCACACTCAACAGGTGTGCGGGCTGAATCAGATTGTGGTCCTTGCCCAGCGCCAGTGACTGAGCGTCGGCCAGAGCATTCTGCAGACGGCTGGTCAGGCGATCCATGCGCATCTCGGTGGTCTCGTCCAATAGTGGTCTCTCCCTTAGATGTGTCCTGATGTGACGCATTTCAAGCGCTTATGTAGAATCGGCCCGCTGGCAACGAACGATCTGACGGCGTAGATTGCGGCAGCGCAAATCGTCGGTGCGAGCCGAATCAAACCTAATTGGCCTCCATCAGACCCTATGGACAGTCGCGAACATCCCAGGATTCATTTGCCCTTCGAAGTGGAGGTCGAGCATCCGTCGCTGGGAACCATTCGCAGCATCGCCCGTGACGTTTCCGAAAGCGGACTGTTCGTGGTGGCCAGCGGCACGGGCGTGCGGGTGGGTTCCAAGGTCAAGGTCACGATCCTGGCGAGCGCGCTCGCCGAAGGCAGCCCGACACCCACGATTGGCATGGAGGTTGCCCGGCTCGACGACGACGGATTCGGACTGAAATTCAGCAACAGTACCAGCCGCCATCTCTGGGCGAGCGTCGTTCGGGAGCGTGACGAACTCGTCATCGGAGAGGACTATTTCCAGGTCTTTCAGGCGGCGGTTATCGTCAATCCGCAACGTAGGTTGCTGGTGGTCCAGCAACACGGTAAATGGCTCTTTCCAGGGGCCTATCTCAGGGTCGGTGATGGGTGGCAGGACGCATTGGAAACGTTTCTCGAGGGCGACCTCGACATCGCGGACGTCCGATTCCGGGAGACGCTCGAGGTAGACAGTGGAGCAGACGTGGTCGCCCCGGAGCGGGCGATGTTGAGCCTGTTTCATCGCTACAGCAGTGATGCGACACGCGCCAGGTTGGCCCCGGGAGGCCGTTACTCCAAGGCGAAATGGATTGGTCGGACCATGGGCATCGACGAACTGACCTTTTCGCACCCCTTGCTGCGGACCATCGCCCAACGTGCGCTGGAGCGCGCCGAGACGGAATACGAGGCGCCGAGCCCCGGTCAGCGACTGCCCGCCAAGCGCTGAAAAGTTGCGCCCCCCAGACACTAGGGGGGGACAAAGACGCTAGCAACGCTAGCGTCCTCCCCGGTGCGCCAGTAGGTAAGGCTGACGGCGCGGTGCCGGTCCACGCGGCCAGGCACGGCGCTGCGCCAACTCAGCGCGCCGCCCTGTGCGGTCGACAGCCACCTGATCCCGTAGCGGGCGTAACGTGACAGCACCTCGGGATGAGGATGCCCGAAGCGGTTGCGGTATCCGCTGCTCACCAGGACCAGAGGGGTGCTGAGGTGCTTCAGGAATGGCCGGCTCGACGATGTGCGGCTGCCGTGATGCGGCGCGGCCAGCAGATCGATCGCGCCGAGTGTCTGGCCGATCAGACTCGCTTCGCCGCGTCGTTCGATATCACCAGGCAGCAATGCTTGGACCTCGCTGCCACTGATCAGAAGTACGCACGATTGGTCGTTGCCATCTCCGTATGCGGGCTCCAGCGTCGGATGCACGATCTCCATGCGCACCCCGTCCCATTGCCAGCGTTGACCCTGAACGCAAGGGGCGTCGCCCGGCCCGCTGGCCATGGTCCAGCGCGGTGCCAACGCCGCGATCACGGATGCGGCGCCGCCACGATGGTCGTTGTCGGAATGGCTGATGACGAACCCGTCGAGCCGCTCGGTACCCATACCTCGCACCGCGGGGACCACCACGGCCTTGCCCAGATCGAAACCACTGGGATAGCGTGCGCCCGCGTCGTAGAGCAGATCGTGGCTCGCGGTACGCAAATGAATCGACAGGCCTTGGCCCACGTCGAACATCGTCAGGTGGAAATCGCCCCACTCCGGCCGTGATGGCGTGCTTGTCAGCGCAAGAGCCAGCGCACCGACCAGCAGCATCCGGCTGAGCCGTGGTTGCGGCAGGCAGAATGCGGCGACGACGCCCAATGCCAGACCCGCGTTGATCAAGGACTGGAACCGATTCGCACCACCCAGGGATACGCTCACCGGCCGAGCCAGGCGTGCAGCACTCTCGAGGATCACGAACAGGAACCGGATCAGGGCATCAACCCAACTCAGTACTTCGGCTCCGATGGACGTCAGGACCGTGGACAGCATCGCGCCCAGCAATGCCAGGGGGACCACCAGCAGCGACACCAGCGGCACCGCGATCAGATTCGCAAGCGGCGCTACGACGCTGAGCTGGCCGCTGCTTGCCGCAAGAATCGGACTGATTCCGAGCAGCAGCAACAACTGCACCGCAAGCAGCCGCCCAGGCCAACCACGCGAGGGCCGGGGCGCGAAAAAGGCCACCAGCAGTGCCACCGCGCCAAAGGATAGCCAGAAACCGGCGAGGATCCCCGCCAGCGGGTGCAGGCTAAGCACTGCGCTGAGTGCCAACAGGAACCAACGCCCCAGGGAAACCCTCCGTCCGATTTGCAGCCAGCCGGCCATCAACAGGGTCATCAGCCAGGCGCGCTGCACGGGCAACGACCAACCTGCCAGGCTGGCGTAGCCCGTTGCGCAGAGGATGCCCAGCAGGCTGCCGTAGTTGCGCGCGGGGCGATATCGCAGCAGCGCCGGCCAGCTGAACAGCCAACGGCCGAGGATCATCCCCAGCCCGGCCACGAAACCAACGTGCAGCCCGGACACAATCAGCAGATGCACGGTGCCGGTACGTCTGAGGAGTTGCCAGCGGTCCGGGTCGATCGATCCGGTGTCGCCAAGAATGAGCGCAATCATGACGTCGGTCGTTGGCAGGCCGGTGTCCTCCAGTCGCCGACGCAGCGCCTCGCGCCAGTGCTCGATCGGCTGGAGCGCAGACGTCAACCGCGTGCCGTCGTGCACGTAGCCGGTCGCATCAATACCGCGGGCCAGCAACCAGCCTTCGTAGTCGAAACCCGACGGATTCTGCAGACCGCGCGGGCGGCGCAACCGCGCATGGAAACGCCAGCGTTCTCCGGGTGCAGGAGGCGCGAGTACTGACGTCGCACGCCAGCTCAGACGTACCCGTTGGATGTCCAGTGCGCAGGCACCCCGTGAGGGCATGGATGCGTCGTCGATGGCAACCTCGAACCGCATCAGATCAGCGGCTCGCGACAGCGTCTGAATCTTCCCGACCAACTGGACGTCGGTCCCATCGGCACATTCGGGCAGCCGGTGCTGCAGCGCCTGGTGGCCGCTCAAGCCTCCGTAGCATAGGCCAAGCAGTAGCCACCCGCAGGCGATCGGGGCGACTGCGCGGCCGCCGATCACGAGAACCAGCCCGCCGGCGCCCAGCACCCAGAGCACCCCGCCGCCGGGTAGATTCGTCAGCATCAGCGGGCTCATTATCCCGCAGCACCAGGCGAGCAAGCACGCGTCGATGGTGTTCATCCGCGAACCGTGCATAATCTTTTGCTCAGCGTCGGTGTGCCCCGGGGCACAGGGAACCTCAGCGCAGCGTTATGCCACGTCGCTTCATACGGAAGTATCTTCCAAGTCCCAGTAGCATGCGTGCGAACCCCACGCTCCGGCCGCTGGGCAGACGCTTACAGAACCCCGAGATCTGGCATCTGCACCGCCGTTCGGTTGCCGGGGCGGTGTTCACGGGACTGTTTTGCGCGTTCCTGCCGATTCCGGGTCAGATGCTGATTGCCGGTGGCATTGCCATCGTTACGCGATGCAACCTGCCGCTGTCCGTCGCGTTGGTCTGGATTACCAACCCGATCACCATTCCACCGATCTTTTTCTTCACGTACAAGCTCGGGGCCTGGTTGCTTGACTGGGAAATCATCGTTCACGAGTTTGTGCCCACCTTTGCATGGCTCGCCCAGCAGGTCGGCCAGATCTGGCAACCGCTGCTGCTCGGTTCCCTGCTGTGTGGCTGGGTAGCCGGGGTCAGTGGGTTCGTACTGACCCGCTTGGCCTGGCGCATGCACGTGGTTCGTCGCTGGCGCACGCGCCGCGATCACAGGGCTGCCCGGACACCTTCCACGGCTGTGACGGCACCGATCAGCCCCCGTGAAGTGCGTCCGCCGGATGCAATGCTGCCGCTCGACGCGCCGGCAACAGTGCCGAAACAAAGCACAGTGCCAGGGACATCGCGCTGATCGTCACAATGTCGCTGACCCTAATGAGCGCGGGCAGCTCATCCAGGTAAAACGCGTCGAGTAACCGGGCACCGAACAACTGCTCGAGCGCAGCGACCGTCTCGGTGACCCGGTAGGCAAGTGCCACGCCGAGGGCGACCCCCAAACCGATCCCCAGGGTGGCGACGCTCAGGCCCTGGACCAGCACCATCCTCAGAATCAACCCACCAGAAGCACCCATCGTGCGCAGGATGGCAATATCGGCACGGCGTTCATGAACCAGCATGGTCTGTGCGGATACGATGTTGAATGCAGCAACAGCGACGATCAGCAACAACAGCAGGAACATCATCGCCTTTTCCAGGCGAACGGCCCGAAACAGCTCGCCGAAATCCGCCCGCCAATCGACGATTTGCCATTCCGCCGGCAGCTGCGCGCGCAACGCGGCCACGGTGGGATCGATCACCAGCGGATCGACCAGCATCAATCGGGTGCCGAAGCGCCCGGTTGCCGCCAGACCACGCTGCCTCGCGTCCGCGTAGCCGATCAGGGCCAGTCCGTAGTCGAGTTCCGCGCCAATCTCGAAGGTCCCAGCCAGTTGGAACCGCTCGATGCGCGGTTTGATCGTATTGCCGGCCGGCGCGGTCAGCACCAGGTTGACCGAATCGCCCTGGAACAGACCCAGGTAGCGAGCCAGCGGCGCGCCCATGATCAGGCTGCCGGGTGTATCGACCAGGGCCTGCAACGAGCCTTGACGCATGTTATCGCGCAGCACGTCGAGCGCTGCAATGCCGCGGGCATCGAGCCCGTAGACGGCCACGGCGTTGACCCCGCCATTGCGGGCCACCATCCCGTCTGCTTCGAAGAAGGGGAACACCGCGCGCACGCCGACATCGGCATCGAGCTCTGGCAGCGCAGCGTTCTGATCCGGTGCAAGGATGACGATATGTGGCACCGTACCCAGAATCCGGGAGCGTAGTTCCTGATCGAAACCATTCATGACGCTGATGACGACGATCAGCACAGCGACGCCAAGCGCCAACCCGATCACCGAGACCCAGGAGATGAACGCGGCATATTCACCCCGTTGGCTGAGCAGATACCGCCAACCCATCCACACCGAGGTAAAGTGCGCCAGCGCGAGGCTCGCCGGAAGGCTCGCCGCAAGGCTCATAAGCCCACCTCGCTCAAGCGCCCGTCGTCGAGATACAGACAGCGTTGCAGCCCGGCCGCCAGGGATTCGTCATGGGTCACGATCACGAACGCGGTGCCCGATTGACGGGCCAGTTCGAGCATCACGTCAAAGACCTGCTCGGCGCTCTGTCGATCGAGGTTTCCAGTGGGCTCATCGGCCAGCACCACCGCCGGATTGGCCACCAGTGCGCGGGCAATCGCGACCCGCTGCCGCTCACCACCCGACAGTTGACTCGGCCGATGATCCAGGCGTTCGGCCAGGCCGACCGCGTCCAGCATGTGGGTGGCTGCGGCGCGTGCCTCGCGGACGCTCGCGTTACCCAGCAGCAGCGGCAACGCCACGTTCTCCAAGGCGGTGAACTCTGGCAGCAGATGATGGAGCTGATACACAAAGCCCAGCTGTGCGTTGCGAATGCGTGCCCGCCCGGCAGGCCCTACGTCACGAATAGGCGTTCCAGCGATGATCACCTCTCCTTCATCCGGATCGGTGAGTCCGCCCAGCACGTGCAGCAATGTGCTCTTGCCCGATCCGGAGCGTCCGAGAATCGCCAGACGCTCGCCCGCAGCCACCTGCAGGTCCACGCCTTGCAGCACCCGTACACTGTGCTCGCCCTCGCGGAATGATTTGCTGATATTGCGCCCTTCCAGCGCAAACTCGTTACTCATGCTTGAGTACCTCTGCCGGTTCGGTGCTGGCGGCTCGCCATGCGGGATACAGGGTGCTCAGCAGGCACAACAGCAACGCGGTACCGGAGACCAGCACCACATCCGCCAGACGCAACTCCGACGGCAGATAGTTGACGAAGTACTGATTCATGAGGTTCATCGAGGTGACCTGCTCGAACCAGCGATAGCCGTCCTGTATCAGCAGGCTTCCCGC
>SMWF01000043.1 GCA_004357385.1 Gammaproteobacteria bacterium
ACTTGATCGAGCGGGTCGAGTCAGCGAAGCCGGACTGGATCCCGGCGACGGTGCTGATTCGAGAGATTCGGGACCTTGGCTATCCCGGTGGCATCAGCCAGCTGAAGGTGTTTCTGACGCAGTTGAAGCCGACGCCGGTCGATGAACCGCTGGTGCGCTTCGAGACACCCCCCGGCCAGCAGCTGCAAGTCGACTTCGTGGTGATCCGCCGGGGTCGAGAACGTCTCTCGGCATTTGTGGCCACGCTCGGCTACAGCCGGATGACGTTCGTGTACTTCGTCGAGAACGAGCAGATCGACACGGTGCTCGAGTGCCTGCGCCGGACCTTCGAAGCGTTCGGTGGGGTGCCCGAGCACGTCCTGTTCGACCACATGAAGACGGTCGTTCTGGAGCGCGATGCGTATGGCGCCGGACGGCATCGATTCCATCCGCAGCTGTTGGAGCTGTCGAAGGACTGTGGCTTCTCGATCCGTCTGTGCCGACCCTATCGGGCCCAGACCAAGGGCAAGGTCGAGCGCTTCAACCGGTACCTGCGCTCGAGCTTCTGGATTCCATTGAAGGCACGGTTCAACGCCTCCGGCCTGATGGTCGATGCCGAGACCGCCAACCTCGAGGTCGCGAAGTGGCTGCGCACCATTGCCAACGTGCGCGACCATGGCGAGCTTCACGAGCGGCCCTGTGATCGATTCGAGGTCGAACGCCCGTACTTGCTGCCGTACCCCGGCACGGTGATCAACCTCGAGGCATTGTCGCGCTCGGTGCCGACCCCGATTGAGTCGCTGCAGCATCCGCTGTCGAGTTACGACGCGCTGGTGGTGGAGCAATGAACGTGCAGGACGAACGGATCGTGGGCCTGTGCGAGGCGTTGCAGCTCGACCGGGTCGCGGCGGAGTACGGGGCCATCGCGCAAGCCTCCGCTAACGAGTCAGCCACCTTCAGCGACTTCCTGGAACGGCTGTTGAAGACCGAACTCGATGGCCGCCATGAACGAGCACGTCAGACGTTGCTGAAGTTCGCCGCATTACCCGCAATCAAGACGCTCGAGGACTTCGACTTCGGCTTTGCCAGTGGCGCCCCCAAGGCACAGATCCAGGAGCTTGCGAGTCTGGCCTTCATTGCGCGCGCTGAGAACGTCGTGTTGCTCGGACCGAGCGGCGTCGGCAAGACGCATATCGCCTCAGCACTGGCGTACCGGGCGGTGATGGCACGCATCAAGACGCGCTTCATCACCGCCGCGGACCTGATGTTGCAACTCGCGGCGGCACTTCGAAAGGATCGGCTGACGTCGTACTTCAATCGCGCGATCCTCGCTCCCAAGTTACTCGTCATCGATGAACTGGGCTATCTGCCGTTCGGGCGTGACGAAGCCAACCTGCTGTTCCAGGTCATCGCCAAACGCTACGAGCGTGGCTCGATCATCATCACCTCGAACCTCGCGTTCTCCGATTGGCCGAACACTTTGGCCGACGACACCACGCTCACGGCTGCATTGCTCGATCGACTGCTTCATCACGGCCATATCGTAAGTATCCGCGGCGACAGCTACCGGTTGAAGGACAAACACAAAGCCGGCATGACCCGGCGGAAGACGAACAGCGCGCTGGCTGACTGACCGAAGGTCAGCCAGCGCTCAACCCATCACAGGGGGGTCAATTTTACTTCGGCGTTTCTTCCCCAAGGGGGGTCAATTTTCAATCGGCGTTGACAAGGTGTCAGTAACCTTTACACCCTAGCGCGTTCAGTTCAGGACTCGCAGCCTTCATCCAGCTAACTGCAAACTCCATCAACACGTTGGGTTTGAGTTCAGGTCGGTCGCCTTCACGCTCGTATCGCTGGACCTCGCCCATTGCGTTGGCGACGGCTTGTCGCGCAACGTGTTCAGGAACATCGTGGTGAGGTCCGTTCCTGCCGCGAAATCGTCTGGCTCAGCGACTATGTGCGTTGCATGAACTGACGTAGCGCTGGCAAGCAGGCAGAAGATGATTGCATGCACGATGCGATTGATACGTTGCGCGCGCAACGAATCCAACCAACTGCATCGGGGTTTCGGCGGTTGACCGCGACGCGCGCATCGAGCGTGCGCCATAGATCAGCCAGGCTTCAATCGATAAATCAGCGCATACAATACCGGCACCATCACCATCGTCAGCACCGTGCCAAACGCGAGGCCAAACATGATGGTCACGGCCAGCCCTACCCAGAAGCCGTCCGACAGCAGCGGCACCACGCCGAACACGGTCGTCGCCGCCGCATTCATCACGGGTGAAAGACGGGAGATGGCCGCCTGCCTCACCGCGGCGTAAGCGGCCAGGCCGCGACCAAGGTTCTGATCAACCTCATCCAACAGCACCACTGAATTCTTGATCATCATGCCGATCAGGCTCATCGCACCCAGCAAGGCGATGAATCCGAAGGGTGTGTCGGTGACCAACAATCCATACGAAATACCGATGAACACGAACGGAATCACCAGAATGATTATCAACGGCGGCCGGAACGCGTTGAAGAGAGCCACGATGATCAGCAGCATGATGATGCCAGCCGGGCCAAAGCCCGGTAGCAAGGCCTCCAACGACTCCTGCTGGCTGTTGTATTCACCATTCCATTCCAGTGTGTATCCGGACGGCAATGGAATCGCTTCGAACGCCTCGCGGACGTCACTCATCAGTACCGGCGCCGTACCGTTGCGCGGCGAGGCCTGTACAGTAATCGCCCGTTTGCGGTCCCACCGCCAGATGATGTTGTCGCGCCACACCAGCTCACGACCGTCCACCACTTGCGACATAGGCAGCATGTCCGTGGTGTTGCCTATGGGCACCTGTAGCTGTTCCAGATCAACAGCCGCGTAGTTACGGATGCGATCAACAGATCGGGCAATAATCGGAATCTGCTCGTCACCTTCCCGGTACAACCCGATAACAACCCCATCACCCGCCCGCCGCGCTGCCGCACCGACGTTGGTTCGGTCGACCCCGGCAAAATTGGCACGATTTTCGTTGTAGTTCAGCTGCAGTTCGCGTGACGTTGTGCGCCAATCGCTGCGCACCTCCTTCGCATAATCGCTGGCGCGCAGGATGGTCATTGCCTGATTGGCCAGATCGCGCAGCACCGCCGGATCAGCCTGAGCAGGGCCCGCAAATCGTGCCTCGAACTTCCAATCGTCAAACGCACCGACCGCATACTTTCGCACCCGCACCAATGCCCGGTCGTTGTTTTCCGCGAGCCACGCGTTGGTCTTGTCGATTAGCGAGTCGACCTGCGGCAGCGTATGGGTATTCACGATGATCTGCGCATACGACGAATAGTTACTCTCTGGATTAACCGGCAGATAGAAGCGTGGCGGCCCCGCGCCGATGAAGCTGCTTACCAAGGCAGTTTCTTCGAACTGGACCAGGGCCTCTTCGAGCTCGGCGACGCCGGCCGAGGTCTCCTCGATTCGCGTGCCCTCTGCCATCCAGTAATCGATCATGATCTGGGAACGGGCGGAATCCGGAAAGTAAAGTTGACGCACATAGCCGTACGCGTAAACGGCGGTTCCGAGAAGCACCAGCATCAGCAGCATAAAGACGCGCGCATTGCCCATGCACACGTCCAGAAGTCCGCCGAAACCGCGGAACAGACGGGTGTCGTACGGGTCTTTGCCGCCATCGTCCTTGGGGTCCGGCAGGAACATCACACACATCAGCGGCGTGATCGTTTGCGATAGCAACCAACTGATCAACAGGGAGATCGCAACCACCGTGAACATCGAACCTGCGTACTCACCCGTATCGAAGGTCGACGCAAAAATCGGATAGAAGGCCATAGCGGCGATAATGGTTGCGCCTAACAAAGGGATAGACGGCAACGAGGCTGCCTCCACCGCCGCGGCATTGCGTTCCATGCCTTGTTTCATACGCACGACGAATCCATCCGCCACGACGATGGCGTTGTCCACCATCATCCCCATGGCAACCACCATCGCACCGAGCGACACCCGGTGCAGATCGATGCCCATAATCGACATCACGATCATGGTGCCCAGAATGGCAAACACCAGACCACTCAAACCGATGATCACGCCAATGCGCACGCCCATCGTCACGGCCAGAATCAGCAGCACGATGCCAATCGCCTGCGCCAGACTGACCATGAAATTGCTGATCGAGAGACTGATCTCGTCCGATTGCCATGAGATCCGCTGTAACTCGATCCCAACCGGCAGTATTGCTTGAATTTCTTCCAGCCGTTGATCGATGGCAGCGCCCACTTCGACCACGTTCACGCCCGCGACTGGCGCCGCCGCGAGAACAATGGCAGGCAAGCCGTTCATGCGCATAATGGTAGTCGGCGGATCCTGGTAACCGACTTCGATATCCACGATGTCGCGCAAGCGAATGATTTCGTCACCGCTGATACCTTGAATTGTATCGCTCATGTTCGATGCGCCAATCGAGAGCGAACCGATGTCGTCCGGCGAATCAAATTCGCCCGTCACCGTCATGCGAAAGCGTTGGTTCTGGAAGTTCAAACTACCGGCATCTATTACCATATTCTGCTGGCGCAGGGCGGCGGTGATGTCCGATGTTCGAATGCCGAGTTGCGAAAGCTGCGACTCGGAGATGTTCAGGTAGATACGGCGCGCCTGCTGACCCCAGAAATCCACCCGGGCCACGTTGTCGACCACCTGCAGCTCTTTCCGAATGGCTTTCACATAGGTGTCGAGGTCGGCATAGGTATAGCCATCCGCGCTTATGCCTATGAGGAAGCCAAAGACAAAGCCGAAGTCATCTCGAATGACCGGTTTACCGGCCCCCGGCGGCAGCTGGTCTTCGATGTCACGCACTTTGCTGCGCATGATGTCCCAGACCTGTGGAATCCGATCGGACCAATACTGGTTCTGGATATCGACCTTGATCACCGCCTGGCCCGGACGGGCCATGGAGTAGACGTTTTTAAGCTGCGTCATTTCCTGGAGCTTCGACTCGATCAGATCCACAACTTCGAGCTCCACCTGCTCGGCAGAAGCGCCCGGATACATCACCGTGATCGCGGCGGTTTTTACGGTGAACTCGGGGTCCTCGAGCTGTCCCAGCGAAAAATAGGAGGCCAAGCCTCCGAACACCACCAGGAACGTGCAGAAGTAGCTGATCGCCCGCTTATCGAGAGCGGCCTGTGTCAGGTTCATTGCTAATCTCCTGACCGCTCGACGCGCACCTCCTGGCCCTCGCTCAAGGTATGTACGCCGGCCGTTGCGACCAGCTCGCCCGCTTCGAGGCCATCCACAACCGTAAGCCCGCCTGCGCCCAACGCACCGACACGCACGGGTCGCCTGCGCACGCGATTGTCGTCGTCAACAACCCAGACTCCGCTGATATCGTCGACGGCGTCGCCGATAAACGCGCTTGCCGGAATCACGTAACCTTCGGTCTCTGCATCGAAGCGACCGCTCGCCCTCGCCACGCCTGCCATACCCGCCAGGATTTTCTGACCCTCAGGCTGCTGCATGCTCAAGGTGATGGGAAACGTTCGGGTGGTAAACGACGCCTCGCGACCAATCTCTGTGATCTCCGCCGACAATCGCAAGTCCGGGAACGCATCGAAGACCACTTCTATCGACTCCACATTCGGCAGGCTGGCAATCTGAATCTCCGACAGGTTCACGACCATCTCGATGCGCTCGGTACCGAGCAACCGGGCAATGTTTTTCTTGGCCGGTACCGACTGGAAATTCTCCACCAGCATATTTGAAATCACCCCATCGAACGGCGCCGTGATCACCGAGTCTGTAAGCGCTTTGCGAGCCAACGCGAGCTGAGCCTGGGTGATGTCCACGTTCGTCTCCAGCCGGTCGATTTCTGCCTCTGAGATGAAGCGCTTCACCAGCAGTTCTTTTCCGCGTGCGAGGTTGCGCTGGGCATTGCGGGCGTCGGCCTCGGCGGCCTGGAGACGGGCCTGAAAGTCCCGCGGATCGAGGCGGGCAATCAGATCCCCCTCTTTCACTTCGTCACCAATCGACACCGGGCGCTCTACCAGCGTGCCACTCACGTCGAATGCCAGATCCACTACCCGGGCGGATCGCGCCCGGCCCGGGAGCTGACTGCTACGCAGGTCCGCCACGGCACCTACCTGGATTGTGCGCAGCGGCCGTATCGGTTCCGGCTTCGGTGGTGGCGGCCCGCACGCAATCAACAGGGCGACAATCGCAGCACCAGACAGTGTTTCTCGGCAACCCATGACATCCCTTTCCTTCGGTCATCTCGAGGGGGGATTATCAACGCATTCGCGTAAGATCTACCAGTCACAAAGAAGGCGATCGAAATCGGACCTATTGGACGTATTGCGCGCATCGGCGACCTTGGTGGTGCAAATCAGGCAGAACACCGCCTCGGTCACGACAGCCACATACGAGTCCATGATGTCCGGAATCACGGACATCAATCTCGTAGTCGTCGGTGACCCCGACGTCGCATCGATCTTGGCCCGCGGCGGTCGTGATCCTCATTCTCTCGATGACGACGAGGCGCTCAGATACGCCTTCCTGATTCGGTGTCGGGCCAACCAATGGCTGAAGCAGCTTAGGCTCTACCCTGCAGGCCGCATGAGTCTGAGGTGGGGCGAACCACTGAACATCGATGGTGTCTGATGAGATAGCCACGATTCGTTTCCCCCAAGGGTGAGTCGTGGCGAGGACCTCATCGTCATTACCCTTCCCTCTCCAACGGTGGGGTCCGCTGAATGCGTCACCTGAAAACCCCGTCTTAGATCGACCTTCCTTGGTTGTCTAGGCATGGAAATAGCTCCTGTTTCGTACACAAAGTGCGTCACCAACAAGAGTTTCGGGTCAGTCTACCTAGAGGCCGTCTCTTTAACTATCTGAAACTAAAGAGAAAATATGGTAGCTACGGTTGGACTTGAACCAACGACCCCAGCATTATGAAGGCAATACGACCAGGTAGTTGGCGGTATTCTGTGGTTATTCGTGGGACACGTCAACCCATTCCTAACCTGCATTTTCGTTGATACACAGACATTCGTGCGACTACTAGGTACTTGGTGGTAAACTCCGGCAGACGTGCTACTGGTGTGCTACCGCGTTGAGACTGACTGAAACGACCATCCGCGACCTCCCCTCGAGCTCCAAGGTCTACGAAGTTTCGGACGATCGGCACGAGAACCTCACAGTTCGCATCTATCCATCGGGCAAGAAATCCTGGAACTTCCGCTA
>SMWF01000044.1 GCA_004357385.1 Gammaproteobacteria bacterium
ACATGACGCGATGGATAGTCATCGGCGCATTCATGGCAGCTGCGGCCTGCAGCAGCCTGTCGCCCCGGCCACCTTCGACTTTCGACCTCAACGGCCAATGGGTGCTTCAACCAGAGCTCAGTGAGAGCCCGCCCGTCGTCGCCCGTGAAACGAGCCAGAGACGCAACTCCGCGTCTCGGCCTCGGCGTGCAGGCGAGATGCAGCCACCGGGCGGGCAGCAGCGGCAACGGTCCGCTGGCGGCATGCACACTGCTCCGCCGGCAGATCTGTTTGACGTAATGCACGCTGAATGGATGGCTATCGAGCAGAACGCCGATTCGATGGGGATCGATTACGAACCCGGAAATTACCGGGACGTAAATTGGGGGAAAAGCGAGCGCTCCGGTTTCGAAATCGAAGTCGGCTGGAAAGAGGACACCCTCATCATCACTTCCAAGCGCGATCGCATGAAGGTCAGAGAGTCTTACACCCTGACGGAGTCCGGCGATCGCCTGATCGTTGAGATCGAGGTCGGCGCGCACCGCAGAGGGTTCGTAATCACCCGAGTTTACGACCGCATAGAGCGAGCCCTGCGCGGCGCTCGTGGAGCAACGCCGACCTAGTAGCCTTCCAACTCCCCGTAGCGGTTGCGATGAAAATTGACGTCGCCGAAGGTCTGTTCGGTCACCGCTGAGCGTTTGATGAAGAACCCGATATCGAACTCGTCGGTCATGCCGATGCCGCCGTGCATCTGCACGCCTTCGCGACTGACCCGGGTGAAGGTTTCGCCGACCTTGGTCTTGGCGAGGCTCGCGAGCTTTGCGATCTCGTCCGCATCACGCTCCTCGTCCAGCGCGGTCAGCGCTTCCAGCACGACGGACTTGGAGAGTTCGACCTCGCAGAACATGTCCGCTGCGCGATGCTTGAGCCCCTGGAATGAGCCGATGGGTACGCCGAATTGCTCGCGCTCCTTGAGGTACTCGATGGTGCGCTCGAAACACTCCTGGAGGCTGCCGAGCATTTCAGCGGCCAATCCGATACGTGCGATGTCCAGCGTCGGGTCGAGCACGTCGGCGCCTTTGTCTACCTCACCGAGCACCGCATCCGCACCCACCTTCACGCCGCTGAGCGAAATGTTGGCTGCATTGCGGCTGTCCACCATCTGCGTGCGGGTAATCGATACCCCATCGGCGCCGGGATCCACCAGGAACAGGGTGATGCCATCCCGATCGCCCGCGGCACCCGAAGTGCGCGCCACAACAATCAACTGATCCGCCACGTGACCATCCAGAACGAACGTCTTCTCGCCCGTGAGGACGTAGCCGCCTTCACTCGATTCAGCCGTGGTCGCGATAGCGTACGGCGCGTGGCGATGCGATTCCTCGAGGGCCAGCGCCAGCAGCAGTTCACCCGCTGCGAGCTTCGGCAGCAGCTCGCTCTTCTGAGCATCGCTGCCGCCGATGTTGATCGCGGTTCCGCCCACCCAGACGCTGGCGATCAGGGGGCTGGCAGTCAAGGTCCGTCCCGACTCTTCAGTCACAACGCCGAGCCCCTTGTAGCCGAATGCCAGCCCGCCGAACTCTTCCGGCCAGGGGATACCCGCCCAGCCAAGTTCTACCATGCTCTTCCAGCTTTCCCGGTCGAAGCCATCCGCGCTGACGTCGTCGCGCAGCTTGCGCAGCTGACTGATCGGGGTGTTGTTCGCGCAGAAGTCCTTCGCGGTGTCTTTGAGCATGTTCTGCTCTTCGTTGAGAATCATCGCCATCGTGTGCGCCTGCTCCTACTAATGCGTGTCGCTACCGCTCCGGGGGATCGACAAATGTAATGCCAGCGCTGGCCTCTGTCGAGCGAGATGGCCTCTGTCGAGCGGGACAGTCGAGTCGGACAGTTGTTCGATGAACGTACAGCCTCCATACTCGGCGGCTTTCGTATGCCAGACACCAACGGGGGGCACGCATGGCAGTCACCGAATCGAGCACCGAGGAATTCCTGGTCGAACAACGCGACCGCGTTGTGGTCTTCACCTTGAACCGTCCGGAACGTCTGAACGCGATCAGCCGTGACATGCTGGCCGAGCTCTCCACCAAGATGACCGAAGCCAACAGAGACCCGGACACCCGCTGCATCGTGCTGACCGGGGCCGGCAGAGGTTTCTGCTCCGGGCTGGATCTCATCGAAGTGGGCGAAGGCGGCATCGGCAGCGACGCGGGCAAAGGCAGCAACCGGCCACGGCAACTGTTCGATCTGCGCGACGCCCCGGTCAACGTCATGTGGAACATCGACACGCCGATTGTGTGCGCCGTCAATGGCGCCGCCGCCGGCTACGGTATGGACGTTGCGCTGTTGTGCGACATCCGCATCATGGCCGAGTCCGGCAAGATGGCGGCGGTGACCGCCAAGCGCAATGTCGTTCCCGAAAGTGGCGGAACCTGGCTGCTGCCGCGCCTGGTGGGCTGGGCAAAAGCGGCTGAACTCTACTACCGCGCACGCACCGTGGGCGCCGAAGAGTGTCTCGAGATCGGCCTGGTCAACACCGTGGTGCCTGACGATCAACTCATGGATACCGCGATGCAATGGGCCAACGAGATCGCCGACAACGCCCCGATGGCCGTGCAAACCACCAAACGCATGATGCGTATGGGTCTGGAAGAGTCCTACGACACCGCCGTGGACCACTTGATGGTGCATCTGGGCGCTATGTTCGCGAGCGAGGACTTCCAGGAAGGCGTGAAGGCGTTTCTGGAACGCCGCAAGCCGGAATTTACCGGCCGGTAGGGACCAGCACCTTCGCGCCCTTGACGCCGCCGGCGCGAAGCTCCAGCAGCGCTCGATTCGCATCCTCGAGTGGATAGGTCGTCACTTGCGGCCGAATCGGAATCAACGCTGCGATCTGCAGGAATTCCGCGATGTCACGGGCGGTGATGTTCGCCACGGATTTGATCTCGCGCTCCATCCATAGGTGTTCGTGATAGCTCAGCTCGCTGAGGTTCGCCTTATCGGCATCCTCCTTGCGAATCGCATTGATCACCAGACGTCCGCCGGGGCGCAGGTTCGCCAGGGCTTCCACCATCGGTCTCCACGCCGGCGTCGTATCAATGACGGCGTGCAACGCGTCCGGCGTTCGTTCGGTGATATCACCGGTCCAGTCTGCGCCGCACTGGCGCGCAAACGCACGCACGTCCGGATCCCGCGCGAACACGGCGATCGTCGCGTTCGGGTACAGGTGTCGCGCAAGTTGCAGTACCAGATGGGCGGAACCGCCGAAACCTGTCAGGCCCAATCTCTGGCCATCCGCAATTCCCGACAAGCGCAGCGCACGATGGCCGATCGCCCCGGCGCACAGCAATGGCGCCGCCTCGACGTCGCTGAACTGGTCGGGTATCGGATAGGCGTAGTCCTGGGAAACAGTCATGAACTCCGCGTAGCCACCGTCGACATCACGCCCGGTGGCCGTGAATTCGGGCGCCAGGTTCTCATCGTCCGCGCCGGTTGAACGGTAGATCCAGCCCACCCCAAGCCGGTCACCCAGCGCATGTCGATCCGCTCCCGCTCCCCGCTTCGTCACCCGGCCCACCACTTCATGCCCAGGAATTACGGGTAGTGACGGCGGCGGGGTGCGCCCTTCGATCTCGTCCAGCTCGGTATGACAGACGCCACAGGCGAGCACCTGGAGCAGCACCTCCCCGGCTCCCGGCCTCGGAACGGGCAGGTCCACCTGCCTCAGCGGTTCGGGACGATCCGCCAGGGTCGCCGTTCGTTCCAGAATCATCGCCCGCATCATCGGGTTACTCGAACCCCTGTCAGGCCGACTCACCCAGCGGCCAGGGCTGCACGTCCGAGCGCAGGCAGATGTACTCCAGCACTTGGTATATGTAACCGGTCAGGGTTCCGGCAAATTCGTTAAGGCGATCGTTGCGATCACCCGTCACCAGCATGCACACCACCTGGAACAGCGCCACGGCAAAGAATATGACTTCCGCGACCTGGTAAATCAGCGCAAACAGAATCACCAGCAGCAGGCGCGACCAATCGCGTCCGCCGGATTCAGTCATTTCGGATTCAGCGGCCGGTTCGGACTGATTTGTATCACTCATAAGCACTTCCCCTTCCTCAAGCTGGAATGACAGTTCTCCATATCCGCACGCGGCTTGCAACATCCACGGCTGGCTTCTCGCCTTCAACGGGTGCATCGATATCGATATAGTGAGGGTTAATAGTGCCAGGAGGTAGCCATGGCCACCGAGCAACACCCGGAAGACGCCGCGCTCGAGAGCACCCTCGCCCTGAACCCGGTGGTGGGATTCAGCTTCGAGGACGTCGCGAAGGCCAGCGCCATGGTGCTGCGCCAGGCCGTATTGCAGCCGGCCATCGGCGCCGAATACGCCAATCGCCTGTTCCAGGAAAACGTCCGCATCCTGTTCGGCACGTCGACGGTGGCACCCAACCCACGCGATCGCCGCTTCGCCGACGAAGCGTTCACCGAACAGCCCCTGTTCAAGCGTCTAGCCCAGGGCTGGCTCGCGATGCAGCAGACCGCAACCGATTGGGTCGACGCGGTGGGCTTCAAGCCGCTCGACCAGCAGCGTGCCCGATTCGTCGTCGATCTGGTGACAGATGCCGTGGCGCCAACCAACTTTCTGCTCGGCAACCCATCGGCATTGAAACGCGCCCGCGAGTCCAACGGCGAGAGCGTGGTCAAGGGGCTGCGCAACTTCATCGACGATATGATCAACAATGGCGGCATGCCTTCGCAAGTCGACAAGACGGCATTCAAGGTCGGTGAGAACATCGCCAATACGCCCGGCGAGGTGGTGTTTCGCTCGCCCTTGCTGGAGCTTCTGCAGTACCAGCCAACGACAGAGACGGTCGAGGCGCGGCCGATCTTCATCGTGCCGCCGCAGATCAACAAGTTCTACGTGTATGACATGTCGCCCGAAAAAAGTCTGGTCAGATACCTGGTTGATCAGGGCTTTCAAGTATTCGTGGTCTCGTGGCGCAACCCGACGGCCGAGCAGCGCGACTGGGGACTCGCCGACTACGTAGACGCCATCGAAGAGGCAATCGATGCAACGCTGGAGATCACCGGGCAACCGGGCGTAGCCGGGGTCGGCGCCTGCGCCGGGGGCATTACGTTCGCCAGCGCGCTGGCTTATCTCACGGGCCTCGGCCGCGGCGACAAAGTGGCATCGCTGACCCTCATGGTGAACGTTCTCGACAGCCGCAACGACGACTCGGTAATGGGTTTGTTCATGACCGACCAGACGCTGGAGGCCGCGCGCAAGCGCTCAGCACGCGAGGGGATTCTGGACGGAGAGAAAACGGCGCGGGTGTTCAACTGGATGCGGCCCAACGACCTCATCTGGAACTACGTCGTTTCAAACTACCTGCACGGCGAGACACCGCCGGCATTCGACATCCTGTACTGGAACAGCGACACCACCTGCCTGCCCGCGCAGTTGCACAGCGACTTTCTGAACATCTTCAAGGACAGCCCGTTCACCAACCCGGGAGCCATGCACATCCGCGACGTGCCGATCGATCTGACCCAGGTCCAGATTCCCGTGTTTATCACCGGCGGCACCACGGATCACATCACGCCATGGCACGCCTGCTACCGCTCCACCCAGCTGTTCGGCGGCGATTGCACGTACGTGCTGTCGACGGCGGGTCACATACAAAGCCTGATCAATCCGCCCGGGCCTTCCAAGCGGCGTTACTACGTAAACCCTGAAACGCCACCGAGTGCGGAAGAATGGCGCACCGGAGCGACCGAGCACGAGGGCTCGTGGTGGCCGTATTGGTTGGAGTGGCAGCGAACCCACGGGGCTGGCACGAAGCCCGCCCCAGAAAAGCTCGGCAGTGCCGCCAACGCTCCGCTGGGTGCCGCGCCTGGCACCTACGTGCTCGAGTAGCGCCTCACCATGGCCCAGCCGGAAATCGAACACGGTTTCGCCGATCTCGGGGCCGATCGCCTGTGCTTCGCGCGCACGCGGCTACCCGACGCAGCGGGCCCGACGCTGCTGATCTTCAACGGCATTGGCGCCAGCACGGAGCTGTTGGAACCGCTCATGCGCGCACTGACGGGTGTCGAGACATTAGCCTTCGACCTGCCAGGCATCGGCGCCTCCAAGCCCTCGTTCTTTCCCCGGCGCTTGCGGGGTTTTGCGCAACTCGCTCGGGAACTCATCGACGCGCTCGGGATCGAACGGGTGGATATCATGGGCATATCCTGGGGCGGGGCTCTCGCCCAACAGTTTGCGCACCAGTATCCACACCGGACGAAGCGTTTGATTCTCGCCGCCACGTCCACCGGACACCTGATGATTCCGCCGCGCCCGAGCGTGATCCTGAAGATGGCAACGCCGCTGCGCTATTTCTCGGCGGGCTTCTTCAGAATGGTCGCGGGCTCTATCTATGGCGGCGACTTCCGAAGCAACGGTGAACTGGCCGAGCAGCATCTGCGGCGCATGGCCCCACCCACGATCCGGGGCTACGCCAATCAGCTGTTCGCGCTAGCCGGATGGACCAGCCTGCATTGGCTGCGTGAGCTCACGCAACCGACGCTGATCATGGCCGGCGACGACGACCCCATCATTCCAATGGTCAACGCCCGAATCCTGGCGGGTCTCATCCCGAATGCCGAACTCGAGGTGTTCGACTGCGGTCATCTGTTCATGCTGACCCGTCTGCGGGAGACCACGCAACGAATTGAAGGGTTCCTGCAACCGTGAACAGCCCCCCAATCGACCCGGTCTGCGGGATGACCGTGACGCCCGACGGTCCACACGTACACGAGCATGCCGGTACGGATTACCGATTCTGCAGCGCCAGTTGCAAGGTGAAATTCGCCGCCGACCCCGGGCGCTACCTGGATCCTGTCCAGGCGGAACAGGCAGCGCGCCGGGAAGCGGAGACTTCACCGCCCGGGACGCGCTACCTCTGCCCCATGTGCCCCGACGTCGAGAGCCCGGTACCCGCCGCGTGTCCGAAATGCGGGATGGCCCTGGAACCGGCGCTCACCTCGACCGCCCTCGTCATCGAATGGACCTGTCCGATGCATCCCGAGGTCGTCGAACGCGCGGCCGGTAATTGTCCAATCTGCGGCATGGCGCTGGAACCTCGCACGGCATTGCCCCAGGAAGACGATACCGAGCGAACCGACATGCGCCGCCGGTTCGTCTGGGCGACCGCATTCAGCCTCCCACTGCTGTTCGCCAGCATGAGTGATATGTTGCCGGGCATGCCGGTTTCGGCGCTCATTGGCGACACGACCCGAATCTGGCTGGAACTCGCGCTGGCAACGCCCGTATGTCTCTGGGCCGGTTGGCCATTCTTGGTACGTGGCGTGCAGTCGGTGATGCACCGATCGCTGAACATGTTCACGTTGATTGCACTGGGCGTGAGCGTCGCATACATCTACAGCCTCGTGGCAGTGCTCGCGCCCGGGGTGTTTCCGGCCGCGTTTCGCGCCGCGGACGGTCACGTGCCGGTGTACTTCGAGGCCGCCGCGGTCATCGTCACGCTGATTCTGCTCGGACAGGTACTGGAATTGCGCGCCCGCTCACGCACCGGGGCGGCAATCCGCGCGCTACTGAGCCTGGCGCCGCCGGTCGCCCGACAGGTGCAATCCGACGGCAGCGAAACCGACGTACCGCTCGACCAGGTGCGCTCTGGTGACCGCCTGCGGGTACTACCGGGCGCCAAGGTACCGGTCGACGGCACGGTCCTCGAGGGGTCCAGCACGGTCGACGAATCGATGATGACCGGGGAACCCATTCCGGTCGAAAAGGGTCCGCAAGACCAGGTCTCCGGCGGCACCGTCAACGGTACCGGCAACTTGCTGATCGAGGCAACCCGCGTGGGCGCCGATACGTTGCTCGCACGCATCGTCTCACTCGTTGCCGAGGCACAGCGTAGTCGTGCGCCCGTGCAGCAACTGGTCGATCGCGTCGCCGCCGTGTTCGTTCCAATAGTGATAGGCATCGCCGTTGCTGCATTCGCGGTCTGGGCAACCGTGGGTCCCGAACCGCGCCTGGCCCACGCGTTGCTGGCATTCGTCGCCGTACTCATTATTGCGTGCCCCTGCGCACTGGGTCTTGCTACTCCAATGTCGATCATGGTCGCCACCGGGCGCGGTGCTTCCATGGGCATCCTGTTCCGCAACGCGGAAGCCATCGAACACGTGCGCAAGGTCGATGTGTTGCTGGTCGACAAGACCGGGACCCTCACCGAGGGCAAGCCCCGGCTGGTCCACATCGAGCCCTTTGGACAGTGGGGCGAAGCCGAACTGCTTGCACTGACGGGCGCCGTCGAACGCGGCAGCGAACACCCGTTGGCCGGCGCGATCCTCGACGCCTGCCGGGAGCGCGGTCTGTCCCTTCGCGAAGCGACGGAGTTCTCCACCCTGCCCGGCAAAGGGATCACCGCGCGGGTAGGCGAACTCCGGATCGGCTTCGGCAACCAAGCGTTGACCGAGCACCTCGGGATCGACATCGCACCCTTCTCCGCGCGCGCCGATGCTCACCGCGAAGCGGGCGCCACGGTCATGTATGCCGTCATCGATGGCGCGGCGGCGGGGTTATTCGCCGTCAAGGATCCAATCAAGCCAACCAGCGTCGCCGCCCTGGCCGCATTGCAGTCTGACGGCGTGGAGGTCGTCATGGTCAGCGGCGATGCGGAAGCCACCGCCCGGGCTGTCGCCAGGGATCTCGGTATCGAGACGGTTTATGCCGGTGTCACCCCGGAACGTAAGGCAGCGTTGGTTGCCGAGTTCAAAGCCCGGGGTCACGTCGTGGCGATGGCCGGAGATGGCATCAACGACGCACCAGCGCTGGCGACGGCCGATGTTGGAATTGCGATGGGCACCGGCACCGACGTCGCCATGGAGAGTGCCGACCTGACCCTGGTGAAAGGCGATCTGGCGGCGATCGCCCGCGCTCGTGCGCTGTCCCGGGCAACCTTTCGCAACATCAAACAGAACCTGGTCTTCGCGTTCGGCTACAACAGCGCGGGCGTACCGCTCGCGGCCGGTGTGCTCTACCCGCTGACCGGCTGGTTGTTGAACCCGATGTTTGCCGCGGCAGCGATGAGCTTGTCGTCGATCTCGGTGATTGGCAACGCGCTGCGATTACGGCACCAACGCCTCGAATAGCCGGCCCCAAGACCGACGTACCGACGAAACGTAATGATCCAACCGGTCGATTCGCCCCGGAAACCCCCATATTCCGGGCGCGTATCAGCTTCTAAGGACTTCTAAGGACATTTCATACCCGCCTCAGGTGTCCCAATCCGCCGATCCGTACAAAGGGTTCCGAGTTGAACAACCTCCGACGGAGCAGGGACATGACCCACCATCTACTCAAGCTGACCATTCTGGGGCTGACGCTGATCTGCGTCGGATGTGCAACCACGGCGGGGCTGGTACAACCACCGGTCACCGCAATATCCACCAGCGCGCGGCAGGAAGTGAACGTGCTGGCCATTCGGGGCCCGCACGCGCCGTCGATACACGTCAGCGGCGACGAGATCGCCCGGCGGTCACAAGTGATCGGCGCCACAGCCAAGGAAGCCGGGCTCGGCTCCATCAGCGCGGGCTTTCAAGCCGGCGCTGAGGCGGGCGAACCGCTCACCGCTATCTTCATGGCGGCCCTCGGCATCGCTGCCGCGCCCTTTGCCGCCACGGGCGGCGCCATCTATGGCGGAGTAATCTCCGACACCGACGAGGACATCAAGGCGAGCGTCCCCCAACTTCGAGCCGCACTGCAGCAGGCACCGGCCCACATGGAGCGGCAACTCAGATTGCACGCTGATGCTGATCTCAGTGGTATCCAGTACGAGTACGTGGCACCTTCCACGACCAACGAGGCGCTGCGTGAGCGCGGGTTCGACGCGGTACTGGACCTGGACATGAAGCGCCTCGATACGATGCCTTCCGAGAACCTGGCACAAGTCCGCCTCGTGTCGCGCAACACGGTGCGCCTTACGGACCTGGATAACGACGTCGTGCTAGCCCGACGCGACTACCAGGCGTTCACCGACGACAAGAAGTTCTCAACCTGGGTCGGTCATGACGCCGCACCCCTGTTCGATGCACTCGATAGAACCTTCGCCGAAATCAGCACCGACCTGATCGACGACTTCTTTCTCAACCCGTCGATCCAGGTCCAAGGGCTCGAGCCGATCGCCACAGACGCCATGCGGCGGGGGCGTATCGACAGCATGAAGCCGCTGATCCTATGGCGGACGCTTGATGCAAACATGGATCTTCCGGATGACCGTGACGTTGAGTACGAACTGCTGCTGTACACCGGATCCAAGACACCGGACGAGGGAATTCGTGTCGCCACGGATCGCTATGTGCCTGACGGCCTGCTGGAGCATTGCAAGCGTTATCGCTGGAAGGTTCGGGCGCACTACCAGAGCTTCGGTCAGCCAGTGGCATCGCCCTGGTCGCCCGTGTATCGGTTCGGTACGCCGTGCAGATAGGTCAATCGTCTTGTGCGACGTAAAACCGCACCGGTGGGGCAGTATACTGGGGTCGTGGAAATCAGGACGGGAGAATCCCATGGATCTGGCTGCACTCGAAGCCCGCATCGCCCGGGTCGAAGACGTGGAAGCAATCAAACAACTCAAAGCCCGGTACTGCGAGATCTGCGACGACAGCCACAACCCCGATGAAATCGTCAAAATCTTCACCGAAGACGGCATCTGGGAAGGTAAAGGGATCGGCAAGGCCCAAGGCCACGCTGCAATTCGCGAGTTGTTCGTCGGCTTTCAAAAGGCAATGAGCTATTCGCAACACATGGTGATGAACCCGATCATCGAGATCCAAGGCGATACCGCGACAGGTCGTTGGTACATTTTCGTACCGTCCACCTTTCGCCACGGCAATCAGGCCAAGTGGCAAGCCGCTCGGTACAGCGAGGATTACGTCAGGGAAAACGGCGCGTGGAAGATCAAGCACTTGCGCATCGCCGGTCCCAGGATGAGTGCAGATTACGAGACAGGCTGGGCCAGCTAGCGGCCCAGTGCCAGCGCCTGGGCAAGGGTAGTGCCGAACGCGTCTGGCGCGTCACCCAGGAAGGCCAGCCGTAACGATCGCCAGCGCTCCCCTTCACATGGTTTGAGTCGCTGAATTTCCAACATCGCTATGGGTCTCTTCTGTTCCCGGAACGTCAAACGTGCGTGTGCTCAACAGCACGTCGCGCTCGAAAAGTCGCCGTTCCAGACTGACCAGGGTTTCGCGTTCCGGGTCCAGGGCCCAGTCGCCCGACGCAATCGCATCACGGAATTCGAGCACCGTCATCCGGTCGAACTGATCCTCCGCCTGCGCCACCAGCGGATTGAGATCCGCGGACCAGGCCAGCACACCCCCATGGCGCTCAAGAAGTTCGTGTTCCTGTTGGCCCCACCGGTCCTCGAACGCCTCATAATCGGCACCTTCGCCCAGGCGGGTCAGCCGAACCACGTAACTTCGATCCAATTCGGGCTCGAAGGGAAACCGGGGGGTACCCGCATAGACCGCGGTGCGCTCAAGGGCCGCCGCACGCGCGTCCAACCCGTCGCGATACTCACCGCTGGTGACCATGTCGATGAAACTCACCCGGGAGGGGTACTCCACCAAGGCGATCAGCTGCCACCCGTCGGCCGCATTCCCGGCAAGCACCTCGTCTGTTCGAGCTGCCCACAACTGCCGGCCGCCAAGCGCCTCCACCAGTTGAAGCGTATCGCGTGCGTACCCGTCGAAGTACCGCTGCTCCGCGGCCTGATCCACGAAGTCGAGCAAGTTGACCATGACGAACGGTGCGTCGCCGCGTTGCTCATGAAAAATGAACGAAAGCCTGTTGCTGCCCAACAACAATGCGACACCCAGCAGCAGCATCGTAACCATACCGATGAAAGCCAGGAACAGGGCGAGCCCTTTGCTCACGGTTGAATTCCCACACGACGTTGCACCGATGGTACGCGCCTGACGGTCCAACGCCAGCCTGGACTCGCGACGCACTTCGCTTTTCGCTACTCTCAGCGATCTGCTTGGCCAATGGGGAAGAGTCATGTACCAGGACATCAACTACGACGTGAGGGAGCCGGTTGCCATCATCACCATGAACCGGCCCGACGCTCTGAACGCCTTTACTTCACGCATGCTCGCCGAGATCAGGCATGCGCTGGCCGCGGCAGAGCGCGACCCGGACGTCGTCGGCATTGTACTCACCGGCGCGGGGCGCGGCTTCTGCGCGGGAATGGATATGAACGCGCTCAACCAGATGTCGTCCGGCACTGACGAGGGCGGCGATGATCTGAGCGAACTGGCCGCGTCGCCCGGCGATCCCAATATGGGCGAGAATTTCCAGACCACCTATTCGTATCTGCTATCCGTCCGCAAGCCCCTGCTCGCCGCGATCAACGGTGCATGTGCCGGCCTCGGTTTTGCCGTTGCCATGCTCTGCGACATGCGGTTCGTGGAGCGCAGCGCGAAGTTCAGCACTGCGTTCTCGAAGCGCGGGCTGATCGCCGAACACGGCATCAGCTGGATCTTGCCACGCCTCATCGGGCCATCAAGGGCGCTTGACCTGCTCTGGAGCGCCCGCAAGTTCGATGGTGTCGAAGCGGAACGGTTGGGGCTCGCCGACCGGCTCGTGGAGGACGGCGCAAGCCTCGACGCGGCACTGGGCTATATCGAGGAACTCGCCGCCAGCGCGGCGCCGAATTCTCTGATGGTGATGAAGCAGCAGGTGTACCGGCACCTGAACATGCCGCTTGGCGAAGCCATGAAGGAGACCAACACGCTGATGGCCGAAAGTCTCTCGCGCCCGGACTTCCGCGAAGGGGTCCGCTCGTTCATCGAGAAGCGACCGCCCGAGTTTGCGCGCTTGGAAATCGCGGACTGAGTTGCCCGAAAGCGAGCTAGCCGCTGCGCCGATCGTCGCTGTCGCGTCGATCACTGGGCTCGTGGAACTGGATCGTGCGCCCGGCGTATATGGCACGCCGTTCGCCCGCCCGTCGATCCGACCAGTGCTTATACACACAGTGGCAGTCGCCTGGCTGGCTGCATGCGTTCAGCGGCAACATCGGCGCTTCCCCGGCGAGAAACCGCTGCCGCGCGAGCTTCCGCGAAGCTTCGCAACAGCCGCGCCAGTCGGATTCGATCGAGACAGCCCCAAACTGCCTGGTGCGCTCCTTGGCTGTACTTAAGGCCACGAAATTATCCTTTGTTTACAACTACCTGCGGCAAGCCTACTCCCGCAGGCACATCCATCGGTACGACCGTCATGTAACGAATCGTGGGCACATTTTTCACATCCATGGTGCATCTGCCCTAACATCAACGCTCGCGACCTGACGGGAACTGCAATGGCTAGCGAAAACATAATCGCTACGGATCTGGACATCTCGGACTGGCCGGGATTGGTCGATCAGCTCAACCGCATGTTGCGGCTCAGGACGACACCCATCGGCATGAAGCTGTTCGAAACCGTGGCGGCGATGGAGGCAATTCCACGTATTCGCCGACCCAGACACGTGCACACCACCGATCAGATCGTCGGCCAGGCGGCTCGCAACGGCTGGACGGTCGGCATTACCGCGCAAGACCTGGTCGGCGCCCAATGCCAGACCGTGATCGGCCTGCATCCTCGCGACGACGACTGGCTGTCCGGCAATCGAATGGCAGGGGTCTGGTACTCCGACGATGCCGAGGCGAGCGTGCACCAGCATGCAATGGACGTGGTCCCCTACGGCCAGTTTCAGGCCATGGCGGTGAGCCCCCTCGCGAGTGGGCGCCTCGACCCTCCGGACATCGCGCTCATCTATGCCACTCCCGCCCAGATGATCCTGTTCATCAACGGGCTCCAGTGGACCGGTTATAAGAAGCTCGAGTGGGGCTGCGTGGGCGAGTCTTCCTGCGCTGATTCCTGGGGTCGGGCGCTGGCGACCGGGGAGCCCAGCCTGTCGATTCCGTGTTTCGCTGAGCGTCGCTATGGCGGCGTCATGGAGGATGAGTTGCTGATGGCGATTCCACCCGGCTATCTGCCGAAGGTCATCGCCGGACTCGAACACCTCTCACGTAATGGGCTGCGCTACCCCATCCCAGGCTACGGCGTGAACAACGACGTGCGTGCTGGGATGGGCGTGAGCTACGCCGACACGTAATCAGTTGGAGCGATCATGGAACTGTATGATGCAATGAGCAGTCTGCGTGCGGTTCGCCGCCTGCGTCCCGATCCCATCGACACGGTGACCCTCGAACGGATCTACCAGGCCGCGATCTGGGCGCCTACCGGCGGCAACGTTCAGCCCTGGCGGCTGGTTGCCATAACCGATGCTGCAAAGAAACAGGCGCTGGCGGCTCTGTACGCACCACGGTGGAAGGACTACAGCGCCAATTACCGGGAACGGATCGATCACCTGGGCGAAGAAGCGAAGGCTCGGGCAGAACGGACCCTCGACGCCGGCGATCATCTCGCGGCGAACATGGGCCAGGTCCCGGTGATCGCCGTGTTCTGTTTCAACCCGTCGCTCATGGCGCTGACCGACTCCGAGCAGGCACGGCCCACAGTGGTCGGTGGCGGATCCGTCTACCCGGCGGTGCAGAATTTACTGCTGGCGTGTCGCAGCGAAGGCGTAGGTTGCGTGTTGACCACGCTGCTGTGCATGGACGAGCCGGCCGTGAAGGAACTGCTGGGCATGCCTGAGGACTGGTACACCTGCGCGCACGTGCCGATGGGGTATCCGGTCGGCGGCGGCTACGGGCCGATCAACCGCCGCCCGGTGGCGAAGATGGTGTACCGGAACGCCTGGGGATCCAGCTGACACGCCAAACATCTGAACCATCTTGTCATGCCAATGTGTCCGCTCGGGGTCTGCGCGGTCTACATGGGAGTTAACCCGCTGCAGCTACCGAGTCGTGCAAGTCCGAAATCGCATCGAACTCGCGCAGGATGCGTTGTCCATCCGATGCTTCGAGGATGCGCTGGCGCACAGCGGCGTATTGGTTCTCGGCCGCCAGCCGCGGTTGCTCGACGGTCGCCCAGCCGATCAGCCCATCCCAGAAACGATCCAGCAGCTCGGCGCCCCTGATGGTACCGCCGTCCACGGTCTTGAAATTCAACTCGCGCAGTTCGCCAAGGTACAAGCACAACGAACGGACATGGATTTCCTCATCGGTGCGAATCCGCTCGATGATCTGCGCGGCTTCCTCGGCATCGGCACGACGATCCGCGAACAGGTCCGGCGTCCTTAACACCTCCTGGGTGCTGGCAAAGCCGATCTCGGCGCGGAACTCGATGACCAACAGGTTCATCAGGAAGCTCAACAACCCCTCGTACTGCGGCTCGATTTCCGGCATCGAGCGGGTGCCCAGCTCCGGCCTCGAAATGTTCTCGGGGGGTTCGACGTCGGGGTACGCATCGGGTCCAAACGCCAGATCCCGAGCCACGAACCACATCACATCGTGACCCCCGATGCCCTTGTCCGGCTCACCCCCCTCATCGATGCCATGGGCCGCAAGCAGGCCTTTGTTCAGGTGCCCGATCGCCATCTCGGAGATGTCTTCCTCGATGAGGTCCTGCAAGTCGGGAAACTGCATTTCGGCAAGCATCCGGCCGCGGCCTTCGATCTTGCCGGTGATGGTCAGGCCGTTCCAGAAGGTCTGGCCGAGGCCTTCTCGCAGCAGCATCCGTTGCTGCTCAGTGTTCGGCACGCGCGGGCCGGACAGCAACGAGGAGTCCGCGTCCAGCAGGTCTCCACCCCGCGCACGCAGCGCTTCCGCCCAATGGGCAAGCGCCTCTTCGCGATCCATGGCGCGCGGTGGCACGTAGTTGCCCTGCGCATCGAATCCGCCATGCAGGCGTTGACCGCCGATTTCGTGCGGGCGAGCATAGTCGTGGCTGCGAAACAGCTCTTCTTCGGTGTACGTCAACTTGGTCATTGTCTGTCCTTGCTACGCCGTCGCGGTCCGGGCCGGGTGACGATCGGGTAATTGGATCGGGCATTCTTTCGACCCTCGCGAAGCGTGTCAACTCGGTGAATGTACGCAGTGCGCGTCGCCATTACCGGGAGCAGCACACACTGAGCTATCCTTGGGGTTCAAGGGGAGGCAACCATGGCAACTCGCACGGGACCGCTGGCGGACGTCACCATCATCGACTGCACCATGGCGCTGGCCGGTCCGTTCGGCACCGCCCTGCTGGCCGATCTGGGCGCGGACGTAATCAAGGTCGAACCACCGACGGGCGATATGTCACGCAGCCTGCCCCCGTTGCCGGCCGACTATGCGAACCCCAACGCCAAGGACCCAGCCGGTTGCGATTTCGGCGGCTACTTCGCCAGCGTCAACCGCAACAAACGCAGCATTGTCCTGGACCTCAAACAGGTCGACGATCGCGAGACGTTCCTGAGGTTGTGCGAGTCCGCCGATGCGGTGGTTGAAAACATGCGGGTCGGCGTGATGGACCGACTCGGGCTGAGCTACGAAGTCATCGCCGCGCGCAATCCCCGCATCGTGTATGGGGCGATTCGCGGGTTCGGCGATCCCAGAACCGGCGAGAGTCCCTACGCGCGGTGGCCCGCCTACGACATCGTCGCACAGAGCATGGGCGGCGTGGCCCACATCACGGGCTCTGCAGAGGGCTCCGGCTACCCCTGCGGCGCGAGCGTGGGTGACATCTACCCGGGTACATTAATTGCGCTGGGCGTCACCGCGGCGATCCATCACGCCCGCGCCACAGGCGTCGGCCAGTTCGTCGATGTCGGCATGTACGATGCAACCCTGCTGCTGTCGGAAACCGCGATCGTGAACTACGGGTACAACGAGACCGTGCTGGGTCCTCGCGGCGCCCACCACCCCAACCTCTGCCCCTTCGGCATATACCCCGCCCTGGACGGCGGCGTATCCATTGCCGCACCTGGACCGGCGCACTGGCAGGCATTGTGCGAAGCCATGGACCGCGAAGACCTCGTCACCGACGCGCGAACCCACAACACACACCTGCGCAGTCGCAATCACACGTTCGTGGAACAGGTCGTGGCGGACTGGACGGGACAACGCACCCGCCAACAGGTGATCGACGCGATTGGCGGCCGCGTCCCCTGCGGACCGGTCAATACCGCCGCAGATATCTTCGCCGACCCCCACGTTCGAGCGCGCGCAATGATTTCCGAGTTCGAGCTACCCGGAGACAACGGCCGGGTCTCAATCGCGGCCAATCCCATTAAATTCACGGCTACGCCCACGAATCTACACCGGCGCGCGCCGCTGCTCGACGAACACGGCGATGAGATCCGTGCGGAATTCCAGACAGGAGGCAATGCATGAGTCGCTTCGAGGATCAGAGCGTGATCGTCACCGGCGCCGGTTCCGGTTTCGGTGCCGCGATCGCGAAACGCTTCGCCAGCGAGGGCGCCCGGGTGGTGGTGTCTGACATTGACCAGGACTCAGGCGCACGCGTTGCATCGGAAATCAACGCCGACGGCGGCACCGCACGGTTCATTCCCGCCGACGTCTCCTGCGAAGCAGAGGTGCAGGCACTCATGGAGGGAACCTGCGCGGCCCAGGAACGCATCGACGTGCTGGTGAACAACGCGGGCTACTCGCACCGCCAGAACCTCACCTGGAAAATCACGGTCGAGGAGTTCGACGCCGTGTTCGCGGTGAACGTGCGCGGCGTGTTTCTCGGCGTGAAGTACGCGGTGCCCGTCATGATCGAACAGGGCGGCGGCGCCATCATCAACATCGCCTCGATCGGCGCCGTTGCGCCGCGCCCCGGCGTCACGCCATACAATGCCACCAAGGGCGCCGTGTTGACCATGACCAAGGGACTGGCGCTTGAAGTCGCCCGCCACAACATACGGGTCAACGCGGTCAATCCGGTGGCCGCGGACACCGGATTCATGAAGAAGGCCACTGGTCTCGACGAGCTCTCGGACGAGCTTCGCGCATCGTTGATCAGTACCATTCCACGCGGGCGCATGGCTGAGCCACGCGACATCGCCGCAGCGGTGACATTTCTGGCGTCTGAGGATGCGGATTTTCTTACCGGCACCAGCATCAACGTCGACGGCGGGCGCAGCATCTAAATCCCGACGCAAACAAACGGAGAACCACGATGAACGTTTCGCCCGAGGCACTTTGGGACCGTTACCGGGGTCTGACTTACGCTGAGCTACCCGACGACGTGAAAACCGTGGCCGGCCATTGCATTCGCGACTGGTTCGCTTGCGTACTCGCCGGCGTGGATGAACCGCTTGCCGCAATCCTGCGCGAAGAATTCGCAGACCGCGTTGGACCCTGCACCCTGGTCGGGACTGGCCTCCACAGCCACGCTACGGTTGCCGCGCTGATCAACGGCGCGACCAGCCACGCGCTCGATTTCGACGACACCAGCATGTCGATGGGCGGCCACCCGACCGCACCGGTCTTCCCGGCAGCGTTGGCACTCGCCGAGGAACGCGGCGCGAGCGGTGCCGAGTTGATCACCGCGCTGGTGGTGGGTATCGAAATCGAATCACTGCTGGGCTCGGCGATCGGTTCCAAGCACTACGCGAAAGGCTGGCACGTCACCTCCACCATGGGAGTGTTCGGTGCCGCGGCGGCCGCGAGCTTTCTCCTGCGGCTGAATACGGAACAGTTCGGCCACGCCATGGGCTTGGCGGCATCCCAGGCTGGCGGGCTGAAGGCAAACTTCGGCACCATGACCAAGCCATTTCACGCGGGCCACGCGGCGGAGCGTGGTTTGCTGTCGGCGCGTCTGGCAGCCCGGGGCTTTACCGCCAACCCCGACGCGTTTTCCGGCAACCAGGGGCTGGTGGAAGCCGCGGGGGTCGGCACGCTGGATCAAGCGCGCCTGGCCGCCACCGATGGGCGCTGGCTGATCTCCGATACCCTGTTCAAGTACCACGCGGCCTGCTATCTGACGCACGCTGCCATCGAAAGCTGCCTGCAACTGCACACTGCGGTCGACCCGGTTGATCTGAGCACCGCGACCGTCACAGTGCACCCTTCCCTGCTGGACATTTGCGCCATACCTCGGCCCAGCACGGGCCTGGAAGCCAAATTCAGCCTGACCGGAACCACCGCCATGGCGATCCTCGGGTTCGACACCGCAAGTCCGGCAACCTTTGTCGACCACATCGTTCAACAACCCACGCTGCAGGAGATGATCAGAAAAGTTGTTGTCGAAACTGACTCCGCGCTGCGCAGCACCCAGACGGTGGTCGAACTCGAGGACAAATCCCAGAACGCCTTTCGAGCCGAGTTCGACAGCGGCGTTCCGAGCACCGATCTCGAAGAGCAAGGACGCAAGCTGGCGGCCAAATTCGCAGCCATCGCGGCGCCAGCGCTGGGCGACGATGCGAGTCGATTCACGGCGGGCCTCGAGGCACTACCCGACCTGCCCGACGTTCGCCAATTGCACTAGCAGCAAAAGTGCGGAAAGCCCGCGTAGCTCAATAGCCACCCAGTTCGGCAAATCGGTTGCGATGGTAAGTCGAATCGCCAAGCAGCAGTTCGGATACGCGCGCACGCTTCATGAAGAAGCCGATGTCCGCTTCATCGGTCACCCCCATCCCGCCGTGCATCTGAATGCCTTCCTTGCCGCACAGTCGGTAGGTGTCCGACGCGCGAGCCTTGCAGGCACTGGCCAGCATGGCTTGTTGTTCGCGTTGCTCATCGATGGCCCGCAGCGCATCCATGACGATCGAACGCGTCAGTTCCACCTCGCAGAACCAGCGTGCGGCGCGATGCTTCAGCCCCTGGAAGGTGCCGATCTTGACGCCAAACTGATCGCGCTCCTTGAGGTATTCGACGGTACGATCAAAAGATTCCTGGATGCCGCCCAGCATCTCCGCGGAAAGCGCTACCGCGGCGCGTGCAAACACCTCGTCGAGCACATCGGCCCCGGTTCCCGGGGCACCCAGCACCGAGTTGGATTCCACCCGGACATTATCGAGTTCGATGTTCACCGCACAACGGCTGTCCAGCAGCACGTTCCGTTTCAGGGTCAGTCCGGGGACGTCAGAGGCCACCAGGAACAGAGTCAGGCCGTCCCGGTCGCCGGTCGAGCCGCCGGTCCGCGCGGCAACAACCAGCAAATCCGCCGACTCACCATCCAGCACCAGAACCTTGCGCCCGCTCAACAGATAGTCGTCCCCATCCAACCTCGCGGCCGTTGCGATAGCGTAGGGATCGTGGCGCGGACTTTCCTGGTAGGCCAGCGCCAACAGCCGGGTTCCGTCACACACGCCCGGCAGCAGCGATTTGCGCTGCGCATCGTTACCGCCGAGTGCAACCGCGCTGCCCGCCAGCACGATGCTGGACAGGAACGGCGCGACCACGAGCCCACGCCCAAGCTCCTCGAGAACCACGCCAAGCTCTGCATAGCCGAGCCCCAGGCCACCGTATTCCTCCGCGAATGGAATGCCCGTCCAGCCCAACTCGGCCATCTGCTTCCACAGGTCCTCGTCGTGACCGCGACCGGAACTCATGGAGCGCAGCTTGCGCAATCGATCGATGTTCCATTGATCCGCCACAAAGCCGCGCGCGCTGTCACGCAGCAATTCCTGTTCTTCCGTCAGCACCAGGGCCATCCTCGATCCTCAGTCCGGCAAGCCAAGCACCCGCTTGGCGATAATGTTCATCTGAATCTCGGAGGTACCACCGAGAATGGTCCCGGCCTTGCCATACAACCAGCCACGGGTCATCTCACGCTCCTCCGCGGGCACGTCTTCGCCGTCCCAGACCAGCGAAACGTGGCCCACGAGGCGTTGCCGCAGGTCGGACCCGCGTTGATTCATTTCGGACAGGTAGAGTTTGAACATGGAACTCTCCGGGCCCATCCCCTGGCCCGCTTTGGCCGCATCGGTGCTGCGTTGATACGTGGCGCCGTAGCAGAGCCTATCCATCTCATACTGCACGAGTTCGTCGCGCAGGCCGGCGTCCGGGAGCTGCCCTTCGGGGGTCGCCAACGACTCGCGAGCCACCTCGAGCAGCGATTGGCGGCGCGTCGATGCGCCGGATCCGACCCCCGTGCTCTCGGCGAGCATGGAGCGTTCGTACTGAAGCAGCCGCTTGGCGATGGTCCAGCCCTTGTTCTCCTCGCCAACACGATTCCCGATGGGCACCCGCACGTTATCGAAGAAGGTCTCACAGAACGGTGACGCACCACTGATCAACTCGATCGGTGACACCGACACACCTTCGGTTTCCATATCGACGAGCACGAAGCTGATGCCGTCGTGCTTCGGCACCTCGGTGTCGGTGCGTACCAGGGCGAAGATCCAATCGGAGACATCGGCGTCCGAGGTCCAGATCTTCTGGCCGTTGATGGTGTAGTGGTCGCCCTCCCGAACCGCGCGACACTGTAATCCCGCCAAATCCGAACCGGCACCCGGTTCGCTGTAACCCTGGCACCAGCGGATCTCGCCCCGAGCTATCTTAGGCAGGTGTTCGAGTTTCTGTTCTTCCGTGGCGTATTCCATCAGCACCGGGGCCAACATGGCCATGCCGAACGAAAACAGAGGCGAGCGCGTCCCGATGGCACGCATTTCCTCGCGCAGCACCTTGTCCTGCTCCTCCGTCAAGCCCGCGCCACCGTACTGCGTCGGCCATCTCGGAACCGTCCAACCGCGCTCGATCAATCGCTCCAGCCAGATTTTGACGTCGTCATGTGCGAAGGTTTGCCGCCGGCCGCCCCACACCACATCCGGGAGTACGCTGTCCGGGCCACGGGCGCCGGCGGGGCAGTTGGCCTCCAGCCAATCCCGGGCTTCGCTGCGAAAGGTCTCAATGTCGCTCATGTGTCCTTCCGGATCAGAATGCGCGCCGGATCAGAACGCCCTTCGGATCAGATGCCCTCTAAATCAGAATGAATAGTAACCGCCGTCGATGAGAAACGTCTCCGCGGTGTGATAGTCGCTCGCGGTGCTCATGATGTAGACCGCGATACCCGCGAAGTCAGCCGGATCCCCCCAGCGACGCATCGGCACCCGCTTCATCACATTGTCATAAAACCTGGGGGTGGCAAACGTCGCTTCGGTCATCGAGGTTTCGATCCAGCCCGGGAGAATCGTGTGCGCGGTCACGCCGTAGCGGGCATATTCTATGGCCAATGCCTTGATCATCGACACCAGCCCACCCTTGGTGGCCGCGTAGTGCTCGCCTCGTGCCTGACCCGAAATCGCGGCGAGGCTGGCCGTGCCGACCAAGCGACCAAAAGCATCGCCCTGGGTGGCGCGCTCCTTCATGTGCCGGGCAGCGCAGCGAAAGGTATAAAACACTCCAGTCTGATTCACCTCGACGACCCGATGCCACTCCTGACTGGTCATCTCGTCGAAGGCGGTGCCACGGCCGCCGATTCCCGCGTTGGCAAAGCAACCATCGACGCGTTGGTGCAGTTCCAGTGTGCGCGCGAAGCTTTCATTCACCTGGGTTTCATCGGCGACATCACAGATCAGCGCCGACACCCGTGGTCCGATGCCCGACAGCGTCTCCAATGCCCGGGCATTCTTCTCTTCATTGGTGCCCCAGATGCACACTTCGCAACCGGATTCGGCCAAACCGCGGGCCATGCCGAGCCCAATCCCACTATTGCCTCCGGTGATCAGCGCCACCCGGCCGGACAGATCAAAAGCTGCCAGGGTCACAGGCCGCTCAGTCTCGCTTCGCGCCGGTGAACGGCGTCATCTTCTTCAGCAATCGATGTTCATCGGCGCTGGCGCTATTGCGCATCGAGGCATCGATCATCTTTTCGTATCTGGGATCGAGCTTCGCGGTCTTGGCGTTGTTCGATGCGTGGTACGCACTACTGCCGATCACCCGGTAGGTGTCATCGCTCTGACAGTGCTCACAGCCGATCGCGGCGACCTGCTCAGCCACCGACAACAACCGATCGGTCAGCTCGCCGCATCTGCGGCAGCGGTACGAGTAAATCGGCATCTGAAACTGCGGCGACCTGCGGCCAACGTCAAGCGGCGCGAGCGCCCGCCTCGGCGCGCGCGCCTGCATCAATGAACGCCTGCACTGAGAGGTGATAACGCAGGAAGTCGAGCTTTTTGCGTGGATTGATCGCCTTCACCACGCCATCCACGTTGTCCAACTCCGCAAGTGTTGCGCCTGTGCCGGTGGTCCGCCCCTCGAGAAACGAATCCCAGCCGTCCTGACTCATCTCGACGACGAAATCGGCGTCCCGCAGCTGCGCGACCTTGATCTTGCGCACGTCGTGACAGGTGAAACCACCGAAGGTCACCAGGAACGCGGCACTGCCCACCTTGATCCCCATCTCTACATCGACGCTACCCAGCGCGCGGAACGCCGGATCACCATTGATCGCGTTCTGCGCCGTCTTCAACCACTTTGCGGTGAGTGCCACGAGCCGTCTCCCTAGTCGAACGTCGTTTCGACGCGCGAGCTCGCATCGAAAAAATCCTGAAAGTTCTGGTTGAAGCGATAGAACAGATCCTGCCGCGCCTGATCGTCTTCCGGCGAGTACGCAATACTGTCGTCCTGCCGCAGATCGATACTGTTCAGCGTTTGATCGTCGTGCGCAGCGCCGTGCTCCTGAATGTTCTCCACCATCGCCTTCCACAATTCCGGCGCCATCTCGATGATGAAGTCGGTCTCGGGGGATGCCAGCTCCGCTTCGCTGGCGGAGCGAATCTCCAGGCACTGGTGGCCTTCGAACACGATCCGGTAGCACTCGTCGCCGACCTTGAAGGCGGCCGTGGTTTCACACGCGCCACCGCCTCCCGTGTGCAAGCTGCTGTCAGAATTGTAAACCTCCTGGACTTCTTTGAACCAGGCTTCTGAAGGGAATCGTGCCATTGCGCTAATACACCAGGTACTTCTTCAACATCGGATTGAGGTTTTCTTCACGCGGCACACCGATCCATTCGCCCAGCGCGAGGTAGTCGCGGACAAAATCTCCGACGCCGTGCAGATAGGTTTCCATGCCGATGGTCCGCCCACCCTCGATGCCGCCGCCCAGCAGCACCGCCATGGCCGACCCCATGGTTCCCTCTTTGAGCTCGGTTCCCATGATGCTCTCGCCGATGGCCAGCAGGGTTTGCAGGATCCGATCCTGGCCGACATGGTGGGTGACGGCGTACTTCAGATGATCGTAGCCGTAGGTCAGATGACGGGCATGATCCTCGATGCAATGGCTGAAGATGAAACGTTCCGCATCGTTATGCGCCGCGTTCAACAGCATCCGGTACAGCGCCATCGTATAGGTGCCCCGCAGCAGGTACAGATAGGTAACCGACTCCGTCCAGCCGCCGCGGCTCTCCAGAATCATCCGATTCACCGATCCGCGCTGTTCGATCCCCAGCCCACCGCCATTGGCCAGTGCGCGCTTGCGGAAGGCCTCAATGTGTCGCGCACAGTCGAAGGTGGCCGTTGCGAGGAACTGCTTCACCTCGAAGTAGCCATAAGACATCTGACCCTGCCAGTAGGTGATTATCTCGAGTTCGGTATTGGCATACTGGCAGAACTCGGTGCAGATCTGGCAGATTGCCCGTTCCACTTCTTCGGGCAACGGCTCGAGGCTCCCCCACGGGACTTCGGTGGCCGGAATCCAGCGACGTTGGATGGCTTCCTCGTAGAGGTCGGCGGCGCAGTCTGCCCACATCTCGTGCTTGCGGCGCAGGTTGTAGGGTAGCGGCGGAATGCCGGGACGCGGCAAAGCGCCACGCGGCCGGCGCGTGTGATCGTTCCACTCTTCGGGGACCTCACCGTAGATACCCACGTTGAGATCGCCAAGGCGCAGACCGTGTTCACCGGGCTTGACCCGCACCCCCCATTCGTTCGACAAGCCCATCCATTCATAGGTGGGTTCAGGCACACCCTCCACCTGAGGGCCGTCGTCATCCCCAGCTGATACGGCAGCCGGCACCGCGGCGCCGGCGTCTTTGTCCGCCATAGTCTCCCCCAGCTTTTGTTGGTGCGCTCGGCCTGTGTTGCTACCGGCGGGCGCTACTAGTATGCGGCTGCGTATTGCTCCGGAATCGACGACCGCCCGTTCTCGAAGCGCTCGCCGAACCCGGCACTCTGCACCCGTTTCATGTACTCCTTGAGCTGTCGACGACGGATCACCAGCAGCATCTTATGACCTTCGTCGTAGTGCGCTTTGCCGCCCCCGAGCAGAATGGCCAGCGCCTCGGAGGTTTCCGCCTGGGTACCCGCCGGATTCTGCAATCCCGCCATGATCTGGGCTTCGGCCTCGTCGAGGTAACACTCTATTTCGGGGCGCCGCTCCGGCGCATGTTCGCAGAGAAAACGCAGATGCATGACGCCAAACGCGACGTGTCGTGCTTCGTCCTGAGCGCAGAGTCGATACATGCGCTTTTCGGCGTCGTTCTGACCCATCAATTCGCCCATGCGGAACATGGTCAGCACCGCGCCTTCACCCGAGATATGCAGCCGGGTCGACATTTCGGTGAAGTCGCGCGCCAGATCGATGCTGCCGATAAATCCGGACGTGGCCCCTGACATGCGCATCAAGCCGCCGCCGTTGGCCAGCGCCCGCTTGCGAAACACGTCCATGTGCCGTGCTTCGTCCATGACCTGAGCGATCAACACGTGGCGCGCCTCGAAAAAGTCCGGACTGGTCTTGGCAATCCAGCGTGCCGGTACGTCTCCCGCGACGAATTCCACCTCGTTGAAGAAGGTGCACAGCAGACATTCCGCCTCCTCGATATCGTCCGGCAGGGGCTCGATGGTGTGCCAGGGAATATCAGTCGCCGAGCTCCATTGGCGTTGCAGCGCTTCCTCGTAAAGGAAGGTCGCATTCTCGAGCCAGATCTCCGAAAGATTACGAACCCCGTAAGCACCGACCCGGTAGGCCTCGGGTCGTGGCGTCGCACCGCGGGGTCGCCCGGTCATGTTGTCAGTGGTCTCCGGCAACTCGCCGTACTCGCCGATCTGAATTTCAGCCAAAGTCAGGCCGCGCTTGCCCGGTTTCGCCTTGATACCCCACTCGCCCATCTGGTCCATCCAGCTGGTATCAAGCTCGTGCTCCTGCTCGCGAACCGGTGCCTCGCTCATATTCCCTCACCTTCGCCCATGGCAATTCGATCAACCGCTTCGTATACCACGATTGGGTCGATTTTTGTAGCACAGGCTCTCGGGCCCGTGTGGAAAACGCCTAGATGAGTTCGAGTACCCGCTCGACGCACTGCTCCACCGACAGATCCTTTGTCGACAGGATCAGCTCGGCGGTTTCCGGTTCCTCGTAGGCGCTGTCGATGCCGGTGAAGTGCGGCAATTCGCCCTTTCGGGCCTTCTTGTACAGACCCTTGGGATCCCGTTCCTCGGCCACGTCCAGCGACACGTCGAGATAAACCTCGACAAATTCATCCGCATCGAACAACGCCCGCGCCATGTCCCGCTCAGAACGAAACGGTGAGATGAACGCGGTCAGCACCACCAGCCCGGCGTCGACCATGAGCTTGGCCACCTCCGCGACACGGCGGATGTTTTCCACTCGGTCCGCGTCGGTGAACCCGAGATCCTTGTTGAGTCCGTGGCGAATATTGTCGCCGTCCAGAACATAGGTACAGATGCCGCGAGCGTGGAGCACCTGTTCGGTGGCGTTGGCGATGGTCGACTTGCCGGACCCGGAAAGACCGGTGAACCACAGCACCTTGCCCTCGTGACCATGCAGTTTGGCGCGCGCTTCCTTGTCCACAGTGAGCGCCTGACGATGCACGTTTTTAGCGCGTCGCAAGGCGAAGTTGATCATCCCGGCCGCCACCGTGGCGTGGCTGTACCGATCCACCAGGACGAACGAGCCCATGCCCGCACAATCCTTGTAGGCTTCGAACGGTACGGCTTTGTCGAAGCTCAGCGTCACGCGGCCGATTTCGTTCAGTTCGAACTCGTGCGACGACATCTCCTCGAGGGTGTTGATGTTGTACTTGTGTTTGATCTCGGTGAGCGTGGCATTGATCCGCGTGGTACCGAGCATCAGCCAGTAGGAGCGGCCGATGAAGCCATGCTCCTGATCCATCCACACCAGGGACGCATCGAACTGGTCCGATACCTCGCATGGATCATCCGCCGCCACCAGCACGTCACCGCGCGACACATCGACCTCCCGATCGAGGGTGATGGTCACCGCCTGATCGACGATCGCCGAATCCAGGTGGTCCTTGTACAGCACGATATCGGCCACCTTGGCAACTTCGCCCGAGGGCAGCACGCGCACCTCCTGACCCGTGCGGATGGCGCCGGCCACCACGGTACCCGCATAGCCCCGGAAGTCGGCGTGGGGCCGGTTCACCCACTGCACCGGAAAGCGGAAGGGGTGCTCCAATTGCGCGGTGCGCACCTCCACCGTTTCAAGGTACCCCAGCAGCGTCGGGCCGCTGTACCAGGCTGTACGTCGTGAACGCTCGATGACGTTGTCCCCCAGCAACGCGGACAGGGGAATCGCAGTGACCGTCTTAAAGTCGAGTTGGCGCGCGAATTCCATGTAATTGCTGAGAATGTCGTCGAACACGATCTTGTCGAAATCGACCAGATCCATTTTGTTGATGGCGAGCACCACGTGGCGAATGCCCAACAGGGAGGCGATGAACGAATGTCGCCGGGTTTGCGTCAGCACGCCTTGCGATGCATCGACCAGGATCACCGCTACATCGGCAGTCGATGCCCCGGTGACCATGTTGCGGGTGTACTGTTCATGTCCCGGCGTATCGGCGACGATGAATTTGCGGTGATCGGTGTTGAAGAAACGGTAGGCAACGTCGATGGTGATGCCTTGCTCGCGCTCGGCAGCAAGCCCATCGACCAGCAATGCGAAATCGATCTCTCCTCCCTGGGTCCCCTGCTTCTTCGAGTCGGCTCGCAGCGCCGTCACTTGATCCTCAAAGATCATCTGCGCTTCGTACAGCATACGGCCGATCAACGTGCTCTTACCGTCGTCGACGCTGCCGCAGGTAATGAAGCGCAGTAGGTCGAGACCCGATTGAGTTGCAATGTACTCGTCGACGCGTGCTTCGAGTTCCGCCTCGACCGAGAGTGCTTCGCTCATCAGAAGTACCCCTCCTGTTTCTTTTTCTCCATGGACCCGGATGAATCGCTATCGATCGCCCGGCCCTGGCGTTCGCTGGTGCGGCTCTGCAACAGCTCCAACACGATCGCCGGTAGATCGTCAGCCGTGGAATCGAATGCCCCGGTCAGCGGGTAGCAGCCCAGCGTTCTAAACCGAACGCGCCTGAGCTGTATCTGTTCGTCCTCGAACAACCGCATCCGATCGTCGTCAACCAGGATCAGCATGCCGTCGCGCTCTACCACCGGCCGTTCAGCGGCAAAGTACAACGGGACGATGGGGATCTGTTCGCGATAAATGTACTGCCAGATGTCCAGTTCGGTCCAATTGGACAGCGGGAAAACCCGGATGCTTTCGCCGGGATTCTTATAGCCATTGTAGAGGTTCCACAGTTCCGGGCGCTGATTCTTAGGGTCCCAGCGGTGTGTTTTCGTGCGAAACGAGAACACCCGCTCCTTGGCCCGGCTCTTCTCTTCGTCGCGCCGCGCACCACCGAAGGCAACGTCGAAACCGTGTAAATCCAGGGCCTGCTTCAGTCCCTGGGTTTTCATCACGTCGGTGTGCAGCGCGCTGCCGTGATCGAAGGGATTGATGTCTTTCTGCACCCCTTCCGGATTGATGTAGACGATCAGTTCCATGCCGCTTTCGCGCACCATCTCGTCGCGGAACTGATACATCGCCTGGAATTTCCAGCGGGTGTCGACATGCATCAGCGGAAACGGCGGCACGCTGGGGAAAAATGCCTTCTTTGCCAGATGAAGCATCACCGAGCTGTCTTTGCCTATCGAGTACAGCATCACGGGGTGCTCGGCCTGGGCCACGACCTCACGCATAATGTGCATGCTCTCGGCTTCGAGGCGGTCGAGGTGGGACAGGCCCTCCCCCGGTTCGGTCCTTGGAATGATCGACTCGTAGTCCATCGACGCCTGGGTCGCCTGGTGGGCAAAGGTCGCGATGCGCGCCAGGCCGCCACCGGGAAGTTCGAGGCTGTGGGTTTTCGCCGCCGAGACGAGTTCGCGGCAGAGCCGGGTTACCTCGCCGTGCGGCCAGACGATCAGCGACTTGCCTGCCGCCAGAACTTCGAGTCCCTGCAGCAGGGCGTCGCCTTCCGGCGCCGCGGCGTCGAGATAGACCCAGCGCCGTCCCAGTCGGCCGTCGTTGGCAAACAGCATCAAACCCGCCTCGTGTGTGCGATGCAGCTGTATCACCAGCGACAGCATACGTTTACGTCTGGCTTCGGCTTCAAAGTACTGGCACACCAGACGCAGGGGTGCACGGCCCTGTTCGTCGCGCAGCTGGTCCAGTTTCAGGGAGTCGGGCAGAAAGCCCGACTTTTCCAGCAACCGCTCGGTCGAGCGCAACGTCTGGTCGCTGCCGTCCTGCGTCAGCACTTCGTGTACCGATGCGGTGTCCCAGAACAGCGGGCGGTTCCCTTCTCCGATCCGATTCGAGTAGATGTCCTTCGGAAGATCCATGCAAATATACGGAGACGGGATGGTGTCGCAAAACGCGATTGTACCGATAAATAGTACATTCGCAAGGCCATAAATCGTCAAACTGTAATTTTCGGACGCGCATGACGTATTGCGACACCCTATCCAGGCCCGATTGCGTCACCGAAGCACGCAATGCGAGTCACGCAATGCGAGAATTGCAGCCACATCGCGCTGGGAGGACGCACGATGGACCGAATGAACGAACTCGGCTTCTACACGCTGGCCGGTGCGCCACGCTCGCCCCGGGATCTGATCGCCGAAGTTCAACAGGCCGAGGTGCTGGGACTGGGGTCGGCGTTCATCTCAGAACGCTTCAACATCAAAGAAGCCGCCACCCTGTCCGGCGCGGCGGGCGCTGTGTCCACGCATATCGGCATCGCAACGGCCGCGACCAACCACAACACCCGACATCCGATGGTGACCGCCGCCTATGCGATGACCATGCACAAACTCACCGAAGGCCGATTCTCGCTCGGTCTGGGACGAGGCATTGATCGGGTGTTCGATGCCTACGGGCTGGCCCACATCAAAACCGCGCAGATCGAAGACTTCGTCGGCCTGATGCGGCGCATCTGGCGCGGCGAAACGGTGATCGCTCACGACGGCCCGGCGGGGAAATACCCGCTCCTGTCCATGGGCCCCGAATATGACGAGCACATTCCAATGACCTTTACCGCATTCGGACCCAACTCGCTGGCTCTGGGGGGCCGAGCGTTCGACGCGGTGGTTCTGCATACGTTTTTCACCGACGAAACGACCACCCGTGCCGTCGCGACCGTCAAGCAGGCCGCCGAGCAAGCCGGCCGCGATCCCGCCTCGGTCAGAGTGTGGTCCTGCTTTGCGACCATCGGCGACCACCTGCCCGAGGCGCTACGCCTGAAAAAAACCGTTGGGCGCATGGGCACCTACCTGCAGGCCTACGGCGATCTGATGGTGCGCACCAACGACTGGGATCCCGCCGTGCTCGCACGCTTCAGGGCGGATTCCTTCGTGGCCGGGTTTCAAGGTGCGCTGGATGCCCTGGCCACGCCCGAGGAGCTCGAACACGTGGCCACCCTCATTCCGGAACAGTGGCTGGCCGCGGCCGCGACCGGGACGCGCGAGCAGTGCGTGAAGATGATCCGCGCCCAGTTCGATCTCGGCTGCGACGGCGTGATCCTGCACGGCGCCAGCCCTGCCGAACTGGAACCGATCATCAGCGGGTATCGGGATGCACGACCCGTTGGACGGTTCGATCGGCTCGCTGCCAACCCGGCGGGATACGCCGGCTAACTGCTGCTGACACCCGGATTTTCAGTCCCAACGAAATCACAACAGGCTCGCGATCAGCAGAGCCCCAGGATCCATCCTTCGAGTCTGGCTTCGCGTAATTCCGGAAGGCTGAGCGGCGGTTTGAAGTAGTAATCGAGCGTGCCGCGCCGGTCCATCTCGCTAAGCCACGCAGCGACAGACCAGGCGTCATGTTCGTCGGCGCTGCGATCATCCCTCGCGTACCGGCGACGAAAGAGAGACGGATACACCTCCGCGATCACCGACCTGCCGTGCGGAACGTCGAAGCCATCAAACGGCCAGAAGTGAATGCGGGATTCTGCGTCCGGCATCAGCCGCAGCCACAGCAACCATGGCAGACCTGCATGTGTCGACTTGGCGACCTGCCCCTGCACGTCGAAATGAAACACGCTCTTGGCGCCGGCTGTCCACTGCTCGCAGAGGCGCAGCTCGCTCGGGTCTCCCGAGCGTGGGTTGCCCTCACGCACGAAGTCGACGTAGATGTGCGGATCGGCAGTCGGCCAGTGGCGCATGAAGTCGTCGAGGAACTGATCCCAAGTCTGAATGCCGAAGCGGTCCATGTAGGTCATGGGAAACGAGAAACCGTGGTCGATGCCGATGATCAACGGTTCCTCGGTTTCAAGCGCGGCAGCGCAGAACTGAGCGACCTCGACCCGTGTCCAGTTCTTCGCTCCATCGGTGGGTGTGCTCACCTTGATCGGTAGTTGTTCGTCGCGCGCCTCGTAGACTTGCAGGGCTTTCAGCCGGCTTTCCGGCGTCTGTGCGCCGGAGTAGTCGATGCCAATGTAGCGAGTGAACCTCATTCGGACCCACTTGTTTCGGGGGTCGTGCAGGGTCTCGACAGGAAATACTCGTAGACGCGGCCGAGCACGTCCCTAGCCCACGCGGCCTCGTCGCCTACCTGGACGTTGTTGACCATGTCGAGAGATTTCAGGAAGATGACTCCGAGTACCACATGCTTGTACTCGGCCGCATGCATGGAACCGCGCAGCGCATCGGCCACACAGGCACTCTCCGCGAGTGGGCCACCCTCAGGTCACATGCTGGCCGGCTGCCTGCAAGTCGGCCTTCAACGTCCGGCCGGCCAGGTAGTAGTGCAAGGCACACCAGAGGTTGATGAAGCAAAGCACGAACAACGCCATGCGCAGCGACTCGTTGCCGAACCTGGGCGCAAAAAGGTCGCTCAGGATACCGACCATCTGGGGACCGAAGCCCATCCCGATGATGTTCAGTACGAACAAGGTGATGCTCGCCGCCAGGGCACGCATGCGCAGGCTAACCAGGCTCTGTATCAGGGCGAAGGTCGGGGCCAGGTAGAAGCCGCCGAAAAACGCCGGAATCAGGTAGACCAGCAACGCGGTCCACAGATCATCGATCAGGAAAAACGCAGCCAGAAACGGGACGTAACCTGCCTTGGCCAGGGCAACAACCCAGACACGCCAGCGAACGTCACGCTCCGCAAGATAGTCCGCGAGGCGGCCGGCCGTAAAAGTCCCCAGGCCACCGACTACGCCCGTCATCAGCGCGAGGGTGATACCAACTTCAGTCGGGCTGAGCCCGTGAGACCGAATCAGAAACGACGGCATCCACAGCACGAATCCATAGCCGACGAACCCGGCCAGGGTGGATCCGAACACGGTATGACGCACGCTGCGCACCCGCCACATATATGCAACGACGTGACGAAAGGACGGCGCCTTCGAGTCGCCCTCGGACCCGTCACCCTCGGACAGGCCGGTCACGCGCTCACTCGCCCCACGGTTCGGCTCTATGGTGGTCAGGTAAACCAGCAGCGCAATCAACACGCCCGGTAGACCAACCGCGATGAAGGTGGCACGCCAGCCCCAGTGTTCGCTCATCCAGCCACCGGCAAGATAGGCGATCAGCAACCCGAAATTGACCCCCAATGCGTACACGCCCATCGCAGTACCACGGGTCTGAGGCGGGAACAGGTCGGCCACCAAGGAGTGCGAGGGCGGCGACGAACCCGCCTCGCCGACGCCCACACCGATGCGCGTCAGCACCAGCTGCGCGAAGCTGCCGACGTACGCGCAGGCAACGGTCATGACGCTCCACATCGACACCGCGGCGGTAATGATGTTGCGCCGGTTGGAGCGGTCCGCCAGCATGGCGATCGGCATTCCGAGCGTCGCGTAGAACAACGCAAAGGTCAGGCCGATCAGGAAGCCCATCTGGGTATCACTGGCGCCGAGTTCGAGCTTAATCGGCTCGAGCAGTATCCCCATGATCTGTCGATCCACATGGCTCGACGTGTAGACCAGTGTCAGCACTCCCAGCGCGTACCAACGATAACGCGGTGTCGCGGCTATTCGTTCACGGAGCCGGTCGCGCATCCCGCCGAGACCGGAGCGATCATCGACCAATTCAGCGGCGCTCCGGTCCATCAGAAACGCTCCGGGCTGTTGATGCCATCCAGTGGAAAGATCGGCCGCCGTACGTTCTCGAAGGTCACCTCGGAATAATCCGAGGTGCATACACCCAGCCCCGCGCACTCCACCACTTCCTTGACCAGCGGCTTGAAGCCCGTGCGGTAGTGAATGCGGCTCTTGAGCATCAGAAACCGGCGCTCGGTCGGCTCGATGCCCAGCGAGCGGAAGCAGCCCGGATCGAAAGGCTCGATGTGCCGGGACACCACCACGATGTCGACGCTGCCGACGCTCAGCACGGCCGTTGTGCCCATGTTCATCGTCAGGCCCCGGGACATGGGCACCGTCGCTCTGAAGCGGCCCTCGGAGATGAGTTTCACCCTGCCGGCCAACTCGAGGGGCCGACTCTGACGTGCCAGCGCGGGCATTTCCAGCTTGCCGCCCAACGCGATGCAGACCTCATTGCCGACGCCCGCCGCAACCATCGTCGCGACCGCTTCGGGGTCGAAGAAACCGAACACCGCGACGTCTTCGAGGCCCTGGCGCAGGATCTCAGCCAGCACTTCAGTGGTATCCATCGTGCCGCCGGACGCCGTGTTGTCGTAGTGATCCAGCAGCAGTACGGGGCCACCCGCATCAGCCAGGGTATTCGCCCGCGCGACCGAATCCTCCAACGGCTCGACCTCGTAGACGAAGGCCTCGCGTTCGCCCCAGGCAAAGTCCAGCAGTTCGTCGCGATATCGTTCGGCCAGAGCTTCGTCGTCGTCAGTCACCACCACGACCGAGAGCCCCGCGTTGGCAATGTCCGCGTGGGGGAATCCGGTGAACACGCTGACCGCCAGCGCCCCCTGTGATTCCATTTCGCTCGCCCGCGCCTGCAATCGATCGTTGGGGAAGTCGTCCGTCCCCTGGCGCATGACGTGCGGAAGCATGGGCGCGTTACCCCAGACCATGGTCGGGTGCGCCTCCCCGCGCAAGGTTCTAAGGAGTAGCCGTCCGGCGTGCTCCGCGGTCACGTCCATGTCGATGTGAGGATAGGTGTGATAGCCATAGACCAAGGTCGCGAGTTCCACGATATCCGGATAGAGGTTGGCGTGCATATCCAACGCCACGGCAATCGGCACGCGCGGCGCCACCGCCCGAATGCGCCGAAGCAACTCGCCCTCGCCGTCGTCCACGGACCGGGTCACCATCGCGCCATGCAAATCGAGGAAGATCGCATCGCAACCCAACCCAGCGGCTTCGACGATCTTGCCGGTGATGTATTCGTACGCATCGTCCTCCACCGGTCCCGACGGCGGCGCGCCAGCCACGACCGGAATACTGATGTCAGCCCCGGCCTCCTCAGCAACCTTCAGATAACCGCCCATGCAGCTTGCGGTGCCCCGATAGACATCCCGCGCCACATCACCACTCATCGGCGCGTCACGCCCACCGGCGAATCGCGCGAGGTCGGTGAGGACCGGGGAAAAGGTATTTGTTTCGTGGCTCATCTGAGCGATGACGATATGCACGCTCGATCACCACTCCGGCGTCGTGGCGGCGCGATGGTTGTCGATGCGTCGTTTCAACGCCTCGACCTGTGGCTGCAGCATGTCGTGGGGGAAGCCCGAGCTGATCGCGCTCGCTTCGTTCAAGCGATTCAGCTGATCATCGCCGAGCTGCACCTCCAGAGCGCCGAGGTTTTCGACCAACTGGTCCCGCGTGCGCGCACCCAACAACGGGATGATATTGCCTTCTCCCGCCCGGACCCACGCGATCGCCACCTGAGACGGGGTCGCGTCGACCTCTTCGGCGACCGCGATCACCTCCTGCGCTATCGCCAGACCACGCTCCGTCGCCCCGCCACGCATCTGTACGCGACCTTCGGTATCCGGGTCTTTGTTGTACTTTCCTGTCAGGATGCCGGAGCCGACGACACCCCAGGGCGTAACCGCTAGATCCAGCGCCCGGGCCATCGGCAACAGCTCCCGCTCGACCGTGCGGTCCACGAGGCTGTAGCGAATCTGCAAGCCGACGAACGACGTCCAACCGCGCAGCTCAGCCAGCGTGTTGGCCTGTGACACCACCCACGCCGGCGTATCGGAGACGCCGACGTAAAGCACCTTACCCTGGCTGACCAGATCGTCAAGACCGCGCATGACCTCTTCGATCGGCGTCAGGTAGTCGCGCGCATGCACCCAGTAGAGATCGATGTAGTCGGTGTTCAGGCGTTTCAGACTGGCATGGATCGAATCCATCATGTTCTTGCGCGAATTGCCGACCGCATTGACGTCCCGGCTGCGCATGCCACCAGTGTACTTGGTGGCCAATACGATCCGTTCGCGCTCCTGCGCCATGAACTCGCCGAGAAAGGTCTCGCTCGTGCCGGCGGCGTACACGTTGGCGGTATCGATGAAGTTGCCGCCGGCTTCCCGGAACGCATCGTACACGGCACGGCTTTCGTCTTTGTCGACGCCGAATCCGGTCTCGGTGCCAAACGTCATCGCACCCAGGGCAAGTTCGGACACCCGCACCCCGCTCCGGCCCAGCAATCGATAGCGCATCACTCCCTCCCCAAGTAGTGGTCAATCGGCAAGACGTCTAGTATGCAGAATCGCGACGGATGCACCAATGCTAACCAGGGGCCAAAAAGGGGGCAAGGAATGAGAGTGGGTGTTTCGCTGCCGGTCCGGGAGCTCGAGAACGACATAGGCGCGATTAGAGCATTTGCCCAGCTCGCTGACGACCTTGGTCTGACGCATCTGCGTGTACCAGACCAGGTGCTGCGACCCGACAGCGGACATCTGCACGAACCAATGACACTGCTGGCCTACCTCGCCGCGGTAACCGACAGAATCGAGTTGGTTCCTTCGATCATCGTGCTGCCATCGCGACAGACCGCACTGTTCGCCAAGCAGGCCGCGGAGCTGGACGTTCTCTCCGGTGGCCGCCTGCGGCTGGGTATCGGTGTTGGGAACAGCGCCGACGAATACCGGGCACTGGGCGCGGACTTCTATACCCGCGGCGTCCGCTGCGACGAGCAGCTTGAGCTACTCAAACTGCTTTGGACCCGGGATGTGGTGGACTACCATGGCCGTTGGGACACGGTTTCGGGCGCAGGCTTGAACCCGCTGCCGGTGCAACGACCCATTCCCATCTGGATCGGCGCGAGACCCGTACCGGCCGCTTCGGTTGCGCGCCGCATCGGCCGACTGGCCGACGGCTGGTTCGTGTTGTGTTCGCCTGAACAATTCTGCGACATCAACGGCGCGATCCGCGGCGAAGCGGAGGCGGCGGGACGCAATCCCGATATGATCGGCACGGAAGCCGGTGTCGCGGTCGTCGGCCCTCGCCAGTCCGAGTGGAAGGATCGCGTCGCGGGCTGGCGCCGTACCGGGCTGACCCACCTCTGCCTGCGCACTCTCGGCGCCGGTCTCGAGGCCAAGCAACACCTCGACACCCTGAAGCAGGCCGTGGCCGAGCTCCCCGAAACGGAGCAGTAACCAAATGCCCCCGATTCCCGAATCACCCGCGCTCGACAACCTGCTGGTCGACCCGGCGACCTGGGCCGA
>SMWF01000045.1 GCA_004357385.1 Gammaproteobacteria bacterium
CGCTCGGGCGGATGCACCGCTTCCACCAGGCCGCCCCGCAGGGCCTCCGCCGCGCCGAACACACGTCCGGAGTACATCCAGCGCAATGCCTGTGCCACCCCGACCAGGCGCGGCAGAAAGTAGGTCGAACAGGCTTCCGGGACGATGCCACGACGCGAAAACACGAAGCCGAAACGGGCGCTGTCCGAGGCAAGCCGCACGTCCATCGGCAGGGTCATGGTCACGCCCTGCCCGACCGCCGCGCCATTGATCGCACCAATCACCGGCTTGATGCACTCGTAGATGCGCAGCGACACGAAACCACCGCCGTCTCGAATGCGTACATCGCCCCAGTCCACCGCATCGGTCGAACCCGCGCCCGTGCCCTGCGCGCGGGCATCGTAGTCGAACGTATCCGCGCCAGCCGACAGGTCCGCGCCCGCACAGAACGCCCGGCCAGCGCCGGTCATGATGATTACGCGAACGTCATCGTCGGCATCCGCATGATCCAACGCATCGATGATTTCGTTGTTCATCTGCAGCGTAATGGCATTCAGCTTTTCCGGCCGGTTCAAGGTGATGGTAAGGATCCGTTCTTCGACCTCGTAGCTAATCTGTTCGTAGCTCATCTTTCCCTCCGCTTGCCGCGTCGTGTGTAATACAGCCAACTTCTAACCATTCTCCATGCGCGGGTCCAATGTATCTCACCCGATTGACAGTGTTCGCCCTCGGCGCCGCGATAGTCAGCGCCGGACACGCCGACGCCGGACTACCCCGCTACGAGGCCGCATTCCACGCGAAGTTTGTGCCGGCTGACGGTGTTGCGGAGGTCAGGATCACGATCCGCCAGGCCGCCGGTGAACTGATCCGGCTCGATCTCGCCGCGCCGCCGGAGCGGTTCCAGGACTTCGCGACCGACGGCATGCTGGAACGCACCGGCAATCGTGTCGTCTGGGAGGTGCCTACCAACGGCGGCGTGCTGACCTATCGTGCGCAGATCGATCATCGGCGCGAGCACGACTCGGATGCGGCCCCCTACGATGCCCGGATGACGAAACACTGGGCCCTGCTACGTCTGGGTGACGTGTTTCCGCCGGCCCAAACGCGCAGCCGGGTCAACGCGAGGTCCGCCTCGACGCTGAGTCTGTCCGGACCCAGCCAGTGGAGCTTCGAATCCCGCTATGGGGCGGTACGCCACAGCATTCCGATCGACGATCCACAGCGGCGTTTCGATCGGCCGACGGGCTGGCTGGTGGCCGGCGAGATCGGGGTCCGCCGGGAGATCATCATGAACCGGCGCGTCTCGATCGCCGCGCCCACCGGTGAAGGCAGCCGGCGTATCGACACCCTGGCGTTCCTGCGTTGGACGCTGCCCACCCTGATCGAGGTGTTTCCGGAGTTTCCACCGCGCCTGCTGATCGCGAGTGCCGGCAGCCCCATGTGGCGCGGTGGGCTGTCGGGCCCGAGTTCGCTTTTTCTGCACGCAGACCGGCCGTTGATCAGCGAGAATGGTACCAGCACCGTGCTGCACGAACTGGTCCACGTGGCCACCAGCGACCGGTTCGACGATGCCGCAGACTGGATCGTCGAGGGGCTGGCGGAGTACTACGCGCTAGAGGTACTGCGGCGCAGTGGCGGCCTCAGCGAGCGCCGGTTTCGCCACGCGCTCGATACGCTGCGAAGCTGGGCCGAAACGGCGGACGGCCGGCTTCGCGAGCCCTCCCGGGGCGCGGATACGGCCCGCGCAGTGCTCGTGTTGGACGCACTGGCTACCGAACTGAACGCTGGAGGAACATCGATGGACACGGTTATCGCCCGGCTCCCGGCATCCCGGCGGCTCGATCTGGCGCAGCTTCGCAGGGTCGTCGCCGCGCAACTCGGTAAGCCGTCGAAGGTGTTGGCCGCAGTACAGGAAGTTCGATGAGCGCGCGTGGGCTCGGCAAATGCCTGAACGTCGAAGACTTCCGGCGCGCCGCGCGGCGCCGCCTGCCGGCGCCGCTGTACCACTACATCGATGGGGGTGCGGACGATGAGACCACGCTGGCGCGCAACACCGCTGCCTTCGATGCCGTCGGACTGATCCCTTCGGCGCTGACCGACGTCGAGGCGCTGGATCTGAGCACTTCGGTGTTGGGCCAGACCATCGCCTGGCCGGTGTTTCTTTCGCCCACGGGCATGAGCCGTCTGTTCCACCATGACGGCGAACGCGCCGTTGCCCGGGCCGCCGCCGACGCCGACACGATGTACACCCTGTCGACCCTCTCCACCGTCAGCATCGAAGAGATTGGTTCGCTGACCACCGGACCGAAGTGCTTCCAGATCTACATTCACAAGGATCGCGGTCTGACGCACGAATTCGTGGCGCGTTGCAAAACCTCGGGCTACGCAGCCCTGTGCCTTACCGTGGACACGCTAGTGGCCGGTAATCGTGAACGCGATCTGGTCACCGGCATGGTGATGCCACCACGGCCGACCCCATCGGCCCTGTGGAGCTTTGCCACCCATCTCAATTGGAGCTTCAACTACCTGCTGCGCGAGAAATTCGAGCTAGCCAACGTCGCGCAGAGTGTAAGTGCGGGAACCCAGTCGCTGGTCTCGGTCATCGACTACATCAACCAGCAATTCGATCGATCCATCACCTGGCACGATGCCGAGCGCCTGATTGCCGACTGGGGTGGCCCCTTCGCCATTAAAGGCGTGCTGTCGGTGGAGGACGCCATTCGCGCACGCGACGTCGGCGCCAGCGCCGTCATGGTATCCAATCACGGTGGGCGTCAACTCGACGGGGCGGCCGCGCCCTTCGATCAGCTCGGCGATATCGTCGATGCGGTGGGCGACGACATCGAAGTGATTCTGGACGGTGGCGTACGCCGCGGCACCCATGTGTTGAAGGCGCTGGCGATGGGTGCAACGGCGTGCATGATCGGCCGTGGCTACCTCTATGCGCTCGCCGCGTACGGGCAACCCGGGGTCGCCCGGGCATTATCACGGTTGCGGGACGAAGTGGAGCGGGATCTTGTGCTGATGGGCCGCAGTACGCCCGCCGGGTTATCGCGCGACGCGCTGCGCTCCTTTCACCGCTAAGGGCTTCCTGCAAGACGCTAACGGCTTCCTGCAAGGCTCGGCTGACATTCAGGGAATTCCGATCATCTCCGTATGGGCAGGCAGCACCAGAGTCCCTTCATTCGCCACCCACTCGGCCATTCCATCCGGCTTAATGCTGGTCCTGTATGCAGCCCAGCCGGACGCGTCCCTGAAATACAGCTCGGCCATGCCCGCATAGGGTTCGGCGGCTGGGTCGATGCTGTGACTGATCACGTAGCGGAACCCGCCGACCGCGTTCATGACCGTGGTGACGTTCGCGCCGTGCACCGTCAGCCAGTGCGTAAACAACGCATCGAAGTCGACCCCCGGTTTCGCCTTCACCAGAAAGGTCACCTTGAATAAGCCCGAGCGCGTGCAGGGAAACGGCGCATTCAACGTCAGGGGTTCGACCGGCAGATGCTCTGAGCCGTCGATCACCACGTACTCCGTCGTCGCCCAGGGCACATAGGGTTCGGCCTTCTGCTGGAAGGTGTCGGTCGGTTCGGTGCCATGCGGCTCGGCGGGCATCCGTAACTGCCGATCCCACCAGAGTTGCGCGACCCCATCCCAGGGATGGTCCCCGGAACGATCGGCATCGAAGAGGGTGGCGATGTAGCGCTGCGCGTGGCGCCGACCGGCGGCCGCCTGATCGTGCTGCGCCTGGATCACCAGCGGCATGTGATTGGCGAACCAATGGGCGACGAGTTCTTCGCGGCTGGTGGTTGGTTTGCGCCGGATCAGATAGACCATCTTGGCGCCCGGCGTTGGTTTCAATTCGCCCGCGGCATCGCTCATGAAGATCTCCCTTGTGTCCGCCCTTATCCCGAAACTATACGCCAGCCTGTGCCTCGGGAGGCTGTGCCATAGGACGCCGTGCCGTAGAATGCGCGCTCATTTTTCAACCGGGCGCAACGTGCCTGAGTCTTCTCCAGACATGACCGGCATAGCCGTCCCCTATGCGCGCCGCGTGTTGCTGGCTTCACTGGTGGCCATCGGTCTTGGCCAGACCGTCCTGTTTGCCGTGCTCGCCCCGCTCGGACGCGAGATCGGCTTAAGCGAACTTCAGGTCGGTGCGATCATCTCCGCGTCCTCGATCACGGTGTTCCTTACGGTGCCGATCTGGGGCCGGCTGAGCGACCGCTGGGGCCGCAAGCGGGTGATGTTGATTGGGATGTTCGGCTACACGCTCGGTACGGTGATCTTTGCCTCCGTGTTCCACTCGGCAATGATCGGCTTGCTCGCCACCACCCCTGCGTTCGTCGCGCTGACTGTCTCGCGTGTCGCCCACGCCTCGGTCATGTCCGCCACCATGCCGGCTTCGACCGCCTATATGGCGGACATTACCGATATCGCAACCCGCACCAAGGGCATGGGCGCGGTCGGCGCGGCCAACAATTTCGGTGCCATTCTGGGCCCTGCGGTCGGCGGGGGCCTGGCGATCTATTCGCTGCTGACGCCGATCTGGGTCGCCGCGGTGCTGATTCTGATCACCGGGATCGTCGTCGCTTTCGCGTTACCCGAACTACCGCGACAAGCGAAGGGCGGCACCCCGCCACCGCGCATGCGCTACACCGATCGACGCATCCTGCCGTACATGATCGTGGGCGTGTTGATGTTCATGGGCTTCGCCGTCGTGCAGCAGACCATGGCGTTCCGCTTTCAGGACACGCTGTCCCTCACGGGCATCGAGACCGCCCGGACCTTCGGCAGCGCCATGATGCTGTCGGCGTTCATGTCGCTGTTCGCCCAGGCGGCGATCGTGCAACGCTTCGACATTGCGCCGTTCACCTTGCTGCGCGTGGCGATGCCGCTGCTGATCTGTGCCTTCGCGATCATGGCCTTCGCCAGCACGCGCGCACCGTTGCTGGGCGCCATGGCAATGCTTGGTTTCGGCATGGGTCTCGCCGGGCCGGCATTCATGGCCGGGGCCTCGTTAGCGGTATCGGACCGGGAACAGGGTGCGGTGGCTGGCGTCGCGGGCGCCTGCGGTCCCATGGGGTTCACCATCGGACCGCTCGTGGGCACCGCGCTGTATCAGGTGCAACCGGAGTACCCCTATCTGTTTACCCTGATCGTCTACGTGCCCCTGCTGATTTTCACCCTGCTGATTCGCGTACACCGAGGTGAAGGCACCTCCGGGCACTAGCACGGCCCTGATTGCGTGGCTTATCCGAGCGTGCTATCAAACGGGTTCTGATTAGGATCCGATACAGGGGGAGTGGCCGTGGCTGATCAAGCAGAAGGCAAGGCACCAAGGTTTGCGGGCAAGACCATGTCTGATGTCGCCGCCGAAGACCTCGATTATGAAAATCACGTCCCGGGTATTACCCTGCAGCAGTTGTTCGACGACGACCTGATCGGACCGCCCGCCGCCTTCCGCGAAGAATCCCGCGTCTCGATGGGAAGCGCGGATCTGTCCATCGAACGCTATGTCTCCCGGGACTGGCATGACCGCGAAGTGGAGCGGGTC
>SMWF01000046.1 GCA_004357385.1 Gammaproteobacteria bacterium
GCCGGGTGCGAAGCTGAAGAACATCCGATCGCCTCCCGCATCCGCCAAACGTTCACTGAACGCGGCTTCCTGCAACAAGGCCAGGTGATTGGCCTGCAGCATGGGCTCGAGGTCGGCCCACCACTGCGGCGTACTACCCTTCTGCACGTTCCAGTTGACCAGTCTGATCGCCGTGGAATCCAGGCTGCCGTGTTCGGGGGCGTGGTGCTTGCCGAGCACGTCGCGGCAGCGGGTGACGTCGTCGGCCAATGACGCAGGAGGGTGGGTCTGGGGTATTCGCGCGGAGAAGCTGGATGACGGTTGCAAGGCGCAACCGGCGAGGCACAAGGCCGCGACGATGCCGAGTAGACTCTTGCAAGTGACGCGATTGGGCAAAACGACCGGCACCCCGACCTCCATGTGCACTCGGCAGTGTAGCTGACCTCCCGCGCAAGTGTCGTGTCGAGAGTCACGCCGAGGGGTCTCAGCCACACAACCTGGCGCACATTCCGGATCCGCGTCAAGATGTTGCTTCACGTTGGGGCATCTTGGCAAGGGAGCGGGGAGAGGCGACATGGCAGCACCATTGGACGGCATCCGGGTGGTCGAAATGGCGACTGCCATTCAGGGGCCGGCGGCAGGACTGTATCTGTCGGACATGGGCGCAGACGTCATCAAGGTCGAACCGCCCGCAGGCGATGCCAATCGCTACATGCGCGGGGTCGGCAACCAGTTGCCCGCCGATGCACTGGGGCCGCAATTCATCGCCATGAATCGGGGCAAGCGCTCTCTCGCTGTGGACGTTCACACGGACGCCGGTGGCAAAGCCGTTCACCAGCTGATCCGCTCCGCCGACGTGTTCCTGAGCAACTTTCGCGACGAAGCACTGCAGCGCATGGGCATGGGTCAGGCCACACTGACCGAACTCCAGCCCAAGCTCATCTACGCGATCGTCAACGGCTACGGCCCCAAAGGACCCGACGCCGGCAAGTCGATGCTCGACGGCGCCGCACAGGCCCGGGGCGGCCTGGTCAACGCCACCGGGCCAACGGACGGGATGCCAATGCCCGCGGGTGCTGCCATTGCCGATACCGCCGGCGCCATGCAGTTCGCCCTCGGCATCATGACCGCGCTGGTGGCGCGTGAACGTCATGGCGTCGGCCAACGGGTCTCCACCTCGGCGCTGGGCGCCCAGTTGTGGTTGCAGATGTGGGAAATCCAGCACTGTGCGATGACCGGCGCCGACCTGTCCCGCGAAGGAGTACATCACTCGAATATGCGCGGGCCCTATGGCGTTTACGCGACGGCGGACGGTGGGGCTTTCCTGTTAGCCGTGCACATGGATGAGGACGCCTGGGCGGCATTCTGGGCGTTCGTCGAGATGCCCGAGCACGCCAGCGACCCGAACTGGGATAACCCGGGCAAACGGTTGGGCTTTCCGGGAACCGACGAAGGCCTGCCTGAAATCCGCGCGGCCACCGCGCGCGCCTTCGCCAGCAAGACAACGGCGCAATGGGAGGAGTTCCTGGCCGGACAACCCGAGATCATCTACGAACGGGTTCGCAACTACGCCGAAGTACTGACGGATCCACAGAATCGCGCCAACGACTACCTCGTGGACATGCACCACCCGGGGATCGGCCGGGTACCCGTGGTGGGTAACCTGGTGCATCTCGAGACCACCCCGGGCCGTACCGGAGGCCCCGCCCCGGCGCTGGGAGAAGCGAACGACGAGCTGTTGCCACAACTGGGTTTGAGCACCGAGGAGATCGCCGCGCTGAGCGTCCACAATGGGACAATACTTGCGGAGCGCATGGCGCTGCTCGAGGCGTAACGCAGCACTGGAGTCCAGTCCTGCTTGACGGGTAGACTGCGCCTCTTACCTGGGGAATGGACTCTATGCTCCGGTTGAAAGAACTCGGACCGGGTACCGCTGTGCTGTGTGGCTGCATGCTACTGCTGTACGCGTGTGGCGACACCGGCCCGGTCGCCGCGCCCCCGCTCGACATTCCCGTGGTTGAGGTGCAGCGCCGCGACGTCGCAGTGCCGTTGGAAATCGTCGGCGAGACCACCGGGTCGGTGGATGTCACCATCCGGGCACGCGTGGATGGCTTCCTCGACGCGATCCATTTCCGGGAAGGCCGCTTCGTCACCGAGGGTGATCTGCTGTACAGCATCGATCCCCGCCCCTTCGAAACGAAGGTCATGGAGTCCAAGGGCGGACTGGCCGAAGCCAACACAGGGCTCGCCAAAGCACGTTCCGATCTGGACCGGATTCGCCCACTCGCCGAAATGAACGCCGTCAGCGCCCAGGATCTGGACGCCGCGGTCGCCCAGTATGAAGCCGCACAGAGTTCCGTGCAGATCGCCGAAGCCCGGGTCGAGCTCGCCGAAATCGAACTCGGGTACACCCAGGTGTACGCCCCCGTCGATGGGCTCATCGGCCTGACTCAGGCAGAGGTCGGCGACTTTGTCGGGCAGGGCGCCACCGGCGGGATGCTCAACGTCATTTCCCGCACCGACCCCATCGGGGTACGTCTGTCATTGGCCGAGCGTGCTTATCTGATCGCTGCGCGCCGGCTGGCTGGAACCGACCTCGACCGCAGCGACCGAGCCCCCAATCTGCACCTGATTCTGGCGGACGGTTCCGAGTACCCACATCTGGGGCGGGCCACCAAGATCGATCGCAGCATTAATGCGTCCACCGGTACCCTCACCGTCCAAGCAGAGTTTCCAAATCCTGATCATTTGTTGCGGCCAGGAATGTTCGCCCGCGTCCGCTTCGATGCAGAAACCCGGAAGGGCGCTCTGTTGGTTCCGCAACGAGCGGTGACCGAGCTGCAAAGCAGCTTCCGGGTGTTCGTGATCGGCGCGGACAATACGGTCGAGGTGCGCCAGGTCGAGGTGGGCCCCCGCCTGGGTTCCGAATGGATCATCGAATCGGGCCTCGATCCGGGCGATCGGGTCGCCGTCGAAGGGCTGCTGCGCATGCGGCCGGGGATGACCGTCAACCCGGTGCCCTTCATCACCGGCGGAGCCTGATCCTTGGGCGAGTTTTTCGTCAGACGCCCGATCGTGGCCATGGTCATCGCGATCATCACGGTGATCTTAGGGGTCACTGCAATGGTGGGTTTACCCATTGCCCAGTACCCCGACATTACGCCGCCGGAAATCAAGGTCGAAGCCACTTACACGGGCGCCAACGCGGTCGCCGTCGAGCAATCGGTGGCGACGCCGCTCGAGCAGAAGATCAACGGCGTCGAGAACATGATCTACATGAAGTCGGTCAACGCGAGCAACGGGCTGATGTCATTGTCCGTGTCCTTCGAAGTCGGCTCGGATCTCAACATGTCCAACGTGCTGGTGCAGAACCGGGTCTCGGAGGGTCAAGCCTCCCTGCCCGAAGACGTCAAGCGCCTCGGGGTGACCGTCAAGAAATCACTGACCTTTCCACTGTTGCTGATCACCCTGCGCTCGCCCGGTGAAAGCTTCGATGCCACGTTCCTGACCAACTACGCGAGCATCAATGTGCTCGACGAACTGGCGCGCATTCAGGGCGTCGGCCAGGTCAACATCTTCGGCGGCTCCGAGTACGCCATGCGGGTGTGGATCAAACCCGACCAACTGGCCAAGCTCGGCCTCACGGTGCCGGACATCGTCTCGGCCATACAGCAGCAGAACGAGTTGACCCCGGCCGGCAAACTTGGCGCGCCGCCCTCACCACCGGGTACCGAGTTCACCTACGTGGTGCAGACCGAAGGCCGGCTATCCACCGCGGAACAGTTCGAAGACGTGGTGGTCCGGTCGGACCCGGACGGCTCCCAGGTGTTTCTCGGCGATGTGGCACGGATCGAACTGGGGGCGCAAAACTACGACCAGATCGGTCGCTTCAACGGGGCACCCGCGGCGGTTCTGGCGATCTACCAGCTGCCGGACGCGAATGGGCTGGAGGTTGCCGGGAAGGTGATCGCAGCGATGGATACCGTGCAGACGCGCTTTCCCGATGACCTCGAGTACGTCATCTCGCTGGACACCACCAAGCCGATCTCCGCCGGCATCCGGGAAATCATCATCACCCTGTTCCAGGCGATCGCGCTGGTGATTCTGGTGGTGTACATCTTCCTCCAGAATTTTCGCGCGACGCTCATTCCCAGCCTGACCGTACCCGTCGCCCTGATCGGGACCTTCGCGGTGTTTCCGCTGCTCGGCTTCTCCATCAATACCCTGTCACTGCTCGGCCTGGTGTTGGCGATCGGCACGGTCGTCGACGACGCCATCGTGGTGGTCGAATCGGTGTCGGAAAAAATGGAGCACGAGGGGCTGACGCCTGAGCAGGCCACCATCGAGACCATGCGCGAGGTCTCCGGGCCCATCGTCGCCACGTCGCTCACGCTGATCGCGGTGTTCATACCCGTTGCCGCCATGGGGGGCATCACCGGCCGGCTGTACCAGCAGTTCGCGATCACGATCGCTATCTCCGTTGCGCTGTCCTCCATCAACGCACTGACCCTGAGTCCCGCCCTGGCGTCGACGCTGCTGCGGCCGCGCGGTGAGTCGACCAGCGTGTTGCAGAAGTTTTTCGACAAGTTCAACACCGGCTTCGAGCGGTTGACAGACCAGTTCATGGTGGTTACCGCCTTCTTCACCCATAAGCTGGTCCGGACTGCGGCTCTGCTGGGCGCCATCACCGTCGCGATGATTCTGCTGTTCCGGATCGTTCCTGGCGGCTTCGTGCCCGAGGAGGATCAGGCCTATCTGCTGGTTAACCTGCAGCTGCCGGACGCCGCATCATTGGAGCGCTCCGATGCCGCCGCGGTAAAGCTCGAAGCGATTCTGGCAGCCGACCCCGCGGTCCAGTCCTACACCACCATCACGGGCTTCAGCCTGCTCAGTGGCGCGACCGCAACCAATACGGCGTTCCTGTTCGTGCAACTCAAGGACTGGGATGAACGACCCAGCGCGGAAGATCACGCCCAGCGGGTGACCCAGCGATTGAACGCCGCCTTCGCGATGGGCATCACCGAGGGAATCGCCGTCGCGTTCGGTCCACCGGCGATTCCGGGCCTTGGAACCGGGTCCGGGTTCTCGATGATGTTGCAGGATCGCGGCGGCAACGACCCCGCCTACCTTGCCGAGCACACCCAGGCGTTCATCGAAGCGGCCGCCCAGCGGGCCGAGATCGGTGGTTTGTTCTCCACTTACCGGGCCAACGTACCGCAGATGTTTCTGGACGTGGACACCCAGAAAACGATGAAGCTCGGGGTGGCGCCAAGTGACGTCAACACGACCCTGGGGGCATTTCTCGGCGGCGCCTATGTCAACGATTTCAACCGTTTCGGCCGACTGTACAAGGTGTACGTTCAGGCGGAGCCCGAATACCGCAAAGACCTCTCTGATCTGACCCTGTTCTACGTCCGCAACAACCAGAATCAGATGGTGCCCCTGGCCACGTTGATGAACGGGGTACGGACCAGCGGACCGGAGTTCACCAATCGCTTCAACCTGTTCCGTTCGGCGGAGATCACCGGCCGCCCCGCCCTGGGCTATACATCGACGCAGGCGCTCGCCGCACTGGAAGAGGTCGCCGCGGAGGTGCTACCACCGGACATGTCCTACGCCTGGAATGCCATGTCCTATCAGGAACAGGCCGCCGCTGGCACGGGCAGCGCCGTGTTCGTCATGGCGCTGGTGTTCGTATTCCTGATCCTGGCGGCCCAGTACGAAAGCTGGACGCTGCCTCTGAGCGTGCTGTTCGGAACACCCATCGCAGTGTTCGGTGCGATGTTCGGACTCTGGCTGGCGCGCCTGATGAGCCCCTCCTATGAGAACAACGTGTTCGCCCAGATCGGCCTGGTCATGCTGATCGGCCTGGCGGCCAAGAACGCCATCCTGATCGTGGAGTTCGCGCGCGCCGAGACATTGAAAGGAATGGAACCACTGGAAGCCGCACTCAAAGCCGCCCGGCGGCGCTTCCGGCCGATTCTGATGACTGCCTTCTCGTTCATACTGGGCGTGGTCCCCTTGTTGGTTGCCAGTGGTGCCGGTGCGGAGGCGCGCAAGGTGATGGGGATGACGGTGTTCAGCGGGATGCTCGTGGCGACCCTCGTTGGGGTCGTCCTCGTGCCCGGGTTGTACGTGATCGTCGAGCGTTACATCGGCAAGCCCCAGCGTGCCGACGACGTACCCGCGGCGGAGGCTGGTTAGTTGGCGGAGCGACTGGCACGTCTGACGATCCTCGCGCTCCTCGGCGGCTGCGCCGTCGGTCCTGACTACGAACGACCCCCATTGGACGTGCCCGATCACTATCTGCAGTCGGATGTGCAACCGGCGTCCACGGACCCCTCGATCGCCAACCTGGATTGGTGGGAATTGTTCGATGACCCCGAACTGGAGGCGCTCATACGAGCCGCACTTGCGAACAACAAAGAACTGGCAATTGCCGTCGCACGCATCGACGAAGCCGCTGCGGTGCTGGGCATCGTCCGAGCGGACCAGTTTCCGGTACTAGATGCCGAAGGCAGCGCCGGCCGGATCTCCAACAGCGAAGACCTAATTCCCTTCGCCGAGACCCGTGACGACTACTTTCTGGGGGCGTCGGCTGCGTTCGAGATTGATCTCTGGGGCAAGCTGCGGCGCGCCACGGAAGGCGCCCGCGCGGATCTGCTGGGGAGCGAGGAAACCGCTCGAGCCGTGACCATCAGCCTGGTCGCCGAGGTCGCCACGACCTATTTTCTGCTGCGCGACCTCGACCACCGCTACCAGGTCGCCACGCGCACGCTGACCTCCAGAGAAGACTCACTGGACATCATTCGCGCCCGCTTCGACAAAGGAATCGTGCCGGAACTGGATGTCAACCAGGCGGATGTCGAAGCCGCGGACGCGCAGGCGTCAATCGCCGCATTCGAGCGGCAGGTCATCCAGATCGAGAATGCGTTGCGCGTGCTGATTGGCGCCAACCCGGGCGCAGTAACCCGCGGTCTGCCGCTGGACCGGCAAACCGTCCCGGTGGATGTTCCCGCCGGCCTGCCGGTCACGCTGCTGGAACGTCGTCCGGATGTGCGCGCCGCTGAACAAGCCTTCGCCGCGGCAACCGCGCGCATCGGCGTGGCCCGAGCACTGCGTCTGCCTTCGTTGGGACTGACCGGCAGTTACGGCTCCGCGACCGACGACTTTGACAACCTGCTGGACAACGCGTCCGAGCAATGGGATTTCTTCGGTTCGATATTCGCGCCGATATTCAACGCCGGTCAGCTCAAGGCCCAGGAGCACGCCCAGATCGCCCGGGCCGAACAGGCACGCCTGGACTATGAACTCACGGTACTGAGTGCACTGCAGGACGTCGAAGACGCGCTGACCGCGATTCGTACCTTTCGCGCCGAGCACGCCGCCCGCCTCCGTCAACTCGCGGCGGCACAGACGGCTGCGAGACTGTCGAGGGCGCGCTATGACGGCGGAATCGTGAGCTACCTCGAGGTCCTGGAC
>SMWF01000047.1 GCA_004357385.1 Gammaproteobacteria bacterium
AGGCCGTACTGCCCGCATTCTCGCTGCGCGATCCGGACGCGGGGGACGTCGCTTTTCCCTCCGGGCGGCCCGCCGTGATCTGCTTCGTCAAGGAAGACTGTCCGACCTGCAACGATGCCATTCCGCTGGTTGATGCGTTGTATCGCAGCGCAGGCGGTCGAATCGATGTGCTGGTCCCGGGACAGACGGCCGAAGGCAATGCGGTGCTCAGGCAACGCCACGGCCTCGAGGTGCCGCTGCTGGATGATTCGTCGCTGAAGGTGTCCTTTGCGTACGACGTCGAAGTGGTCCCGACGCTGGTGCTCGCCGATGGTGAGGGACGGGAACTACAGCGCCTCGAAGGATTCGTGCGTGATGAATGGCAGGCGTTCGTGGCACGCGCCAGTGAATTGGGCGAAGTCGAGATGCCGGCGGTGGACTGGGACAGCTACCCCGAGTGGCGTCCGGGCTGCGGGTCACTGTCCGTTGATCCGTTAGTCGCTGACCGCCTGCGCGCCGAGGCGGAGAACAGTCCGTTGCGCGCACGCAAGATCGAGATTGCGCCCGCGGACGACGAGTTCGAGTTCATGTTCGACCAGGGATTTACAGACGGTTTACCGGTTGTCCCGCCGACCCCGGAACGGGTGCTGCGAATGCTTTCGGGGACCCAACGCGAGCCCCAGGATCTGGTTGCGACCGTGCCGCCGAACATGGGTCCGGCCACGGTCGAGAAGGTGGCCATCAACGCAGTCATGGCGGGCTGCAAGCCCGCCTATCTGCCGGTCGTGATTGCTGCGCTGGAGGCCGTGTGTACCGACGAATTCAACATTCATGGGGTGATGGCCACCACCATGGGCGCCTCGCCGGTGATGATCATCAACGGTCCGATTCGGCACAAGCTCGAGATGAACATGCGCATGGGTGCGCTGGGTCAGGGAAGCCGCGCCAATGCGACCATCGGGCGTGCGCTGCGCCTTGCGATCCGCAACATTGGCGGGGCCAGACCGGGTGGCACAGAGCGCTCGACCCTGGGCAATCCGATGAAATTCACGATGTGCTTTGCCGAGTGGGAAGAGGGCAATCCCTGGGGACCGATGCATGTCGAGCGTGGCTTTGCGCCCGAGGATTCCGTGGTCAGCGTGTTTGCCATGACCAGCGGGCCGACCCTGATCGTCGACCAGACCTCGCGCAGCGCAAGTCAGCTCGCCGGCAGCTTCGGCATGACCCTGGAGGCGGCGCATCATCCGCGCGCGCATCGTGGCACGGATGCGATTCTGGTGATCTGCCCTGAACATGTCGAGACGCTGGTTCGTGATGGCTACGACAAGGCGGACATCCGCCGGCGCATTCAGGAAGTCACCGCGGTGCCGCTGCGCGACCTGATCGCCGATGAAACTTCCGGCGTAGGATTGGATCCCGAAAAGGCGGCGGCGATGAGCGCTGAGCAACTGGACAAGCCGGTGCCCAAATTCAGTTCCGAAAGTGATATTCACATCCTGGTGGCAGGATCCGATGCCGGAAAGTTCTCCGCGGCTTTCCATGGCTGGGCCACCGGGCCCATTGGTTCCATGCCGGTGTCGCGGAAAATCGAGGAATGACGATGACAACGATACTTGACCCGACGGATGAACGCGTGCCGGTTGAGCGCATGCCTTCCCCGCGGCCCGGAACCCTCTCGGGCAACGTCGCGCTGTTGGATATTTCCAAACCGCGTGGCAACGTATTGATTGATCGGTTCGAGGCGCTGCTCAGTGAGCGGCTACCGGACGTGAACTTCAATCGATACTCCAAACCGACGTTCACCAAACCGGCGCCGGACGAGCTGCGTCAGCAGATCAAGGCGGAAAACGAATTCGTCATCGAGGCGCTGGCGGACTGAGGCTCCTGTACCACGTGCAGTTTGCATGACACGGTATGGTTCGAGATCCAGGGGATTCCCTCGGTGTCGATTGCGTCGGAGGAATTCGAATCCGCAGCGCAAACTCAGGCGAAAGCCCTGGGCATGAACGACGCGCGGTGTGTGTTCGTGGCGCATCCGATTCAGGATGCAACAGACGATGAGATGCGGGCGAAGGCGGACGCCGTCATCGAGCAGGTGATTGCCGCGCTGACGGAGCCCTGATCTGGCCGTGGCGAGTGAGCAGCCGGCTGTGGGGCCTTCAGAGCCATCGACCCGGACGCGGTTGGTCATGACCGCGATGCGTTTGTTTGCGGCGGACGGGGTGGGGAAGGTTTCGCTGCGCACCATCAGCGCCGAATCGGGTTCGCGCAACACCGCGGCGGCTCATTATCACTTTGAGAACAAGCTTGGCCTCGTTGAGGCGGTGCTCGGGTTCATTCGTCGTGAGGTGTGGGATCCGGCGCAACGGCGGCTGGAGGACGCGGTCAAGCGTGGGGCGGATCTTCGCGAGTTGCTGATTCTCGGTGTCTGGCCGTCGAAGATGACGGTGTTCGATTTCCCCTGGGGCGGAGATGCGCGGGATTGCCTGGCCTACTGCCACTTCAATCCTGATCTGCAGGTTCGTGCGCTGGCGAAACGCTGCACCGACGAACACATGAATTGTTTTTACGCCGCCGTGCGCGCGAAGGTGCCGGGGCTACCGGATCGCGTGTTTGATCAGCGCTGGGCGTTCATCATGACGGAGATGGTGCTCGGCCAATGGGCGCGGACCTTCCATCACGAACACAGCCCTGGACCGAAAGAGCCCATGCAATGGACCGAGGAAACGGAGCGTGCCTACATCGAAGCGCTGCTCGACTACGCCGTTGCGGGTCTGAAGGCGCCAGTGACGCAGTGGAGTCATCCGAATCTGAGCGGTCCACACACTCGGCCTGGTTGATCACCGAGGGTCCGAACCGCACTCAGGAAATGATCTAGAATCGCCTCACTCAGAGGGGCAACGGGCGTTTTAATGAAGAAGGTCGGGGACTTCTGGCTGCCGGATATCGATTTGCGCCGCCTGAGCAAATGGGGCAAGACCCGGCGCAAAACCCTGGAGCGCTATGGCCAGGGCAGGGGGCCGAAACCCGACGATCTTGCCGAGGCGTTGGCTTTGTTCGAGGGAGGCGAGGTGGCGATCGACGGGGGTGCGAACGTCGGCGCCTACACTCGAATTCTGCTCGAGCGGTTTGCAACGGTGTACGCGTTCGAGCCCGCACCGGACACCTATGAAGCGCTGAGCCGCAACATTGAAGATTGGGGGTTCAAAGACCGGGTGCGCCTGCACCCGTTTGCACTCTCGGATCGGGTGGAAAAGGTCCGGCTACGCGGGAAATTCGGACATAGATCCCTGTCGCGCCGGATCACCGGAAAAGGTGACGTTCCCACCATGCGGATAGATGATCTCGAACTGCAGGAGCTCGATTTCATCAAACTCGATCTCGAAGGATACGAGGTTCGCGCACTGCACGGCGCACGCGAGACACTGTCGAAGCATCGGCCGTTCGTGTTGTTCGAGGACAAGCCGCACAAGGCGGAGCTGTATGGCGAGTCCAGGGAGGCCCACAGCTTTCTGGAGTCGCTGGGTGCGAAGCTGATCGCCCGCGTGGGCAAGAGTCAGTTTGACTGGATGTATGGTTTTCCTCAGGTGCAGGAGTCGGTTGCAAAATGAGGAATGCGATCGGTATGGAGGGGTGGGTTCGGTTTTCAGGATTTGCCTGCCTCGCGCTGGTGCTGTCCAGCGGCTGTTCCAGCATTGGGACGAAGATTGCGGTGGAAACCGGCGTCTGTTGCCCACTGGACGTTTCGACCTATCGGAGCTTCTCGATCGACAGCTCGGGCGTTCCGAAGTTTCTCCGCCTCTATTTTGCGGAAGAACTCGCCGCAGTGCTGCGCGACAAGGGCCTGGTGGAGTCGGAGCCCCCCCAGTTGAACCTCGTGCTGCGTTTCGAGCGGGGCGCGCTCGACGGCGCGAGCCCGATCACCATCACGGTGGATCCTGGGGAGCAGGTACAGACGCCGCGGCCGCGAACCGACGCCGATGCTTTCCAGCGGTCGATGGGCAGCGATACCCCGGGGCGCTTCATGGCCCGGGTCGTGATGGAAATGCGGGCCGCCGATTCCGAGGAGATTCTCTGGTCCGGCGTGCTGACCCGGGTTCACAACGTATCGATCGGTGACTACATGCATGAGCGCGCGCGTGTGCCTATCAAGCTGGCATTTCAGCGTCTTCTCGAGGACTTCCAAAGCGGTTCCGTGTCTGCTCCCTAGGGCAGCGACACGATCTTGCGTCGTATAGCTCATCGGGTGTCCGGTGGTCCAGCCGTGGTAATCTAGGTGGCTCCCCGCCGGGCCGTCGGGGATCAATTTGCGCTTGATACTGGAGGAACTCGATGTCTACGGCGTTTGACCCGATCGAAGACGTGATCGCGGCGATTGCCGATGGCGAGATCGTGGTGGTGGTCGACGACGACGACCGCGAGAACGAGGGCGATCTGATCATGGCCGCGTCCAAAGCGACGGCGGAGAATGTCGCGTTCATGATTCGCCACACCAGCGGCATTCTGTGTACCCCGCTGCTGGAGGAGCGGGCCACAGCGCTGCGTCTCGATCCGATGGTGGCGCGCAACGACGCACCGATGAGCACGGCGTTCACAGTTTCGATCGACTACCGGCATGGACTCACCACCGGAATCTCGGCCGAGGAACGTGCCAATACAATTCTCGCACTCACCACCAGCAACGCTGGCGCGGGAGATTTCGTTCGTCCCGGGCACATTTTCCCGCTGATCGCGCGCCCGGGCGGGGTGCTGGTCCGCTCTGGACATACAGAAGCCGGGGTCGATCTGGCGATACTCGCCGGTTGTCCGGCGGTCGGGCTGCTGGCCGAGGTGGTCAACGACGATGGTTCGGTCAAGCGATTGCCTGAGCTGTTCGAGTTCGCCGCTGAGCACGAACTGAAGATCATCTCCATTGCGGACATGATTTCGTATCGGCAGCGCCGCGAGCAGCTCGTCGAACGGGTCCGCGAATTCAGCGTCAAGACGTCCATCGGCCCGGCGCGGGCCTTCGCCTACAAGACTCGATTCGAAGACGCCGAGCATCTCGCGCTGGTGTTTGGACGGATCGATGGCGACCGGTCGGTGCCGGTCCGAATCCATCGGGAAAAGCTGATCGAAGACGTTTTCGGTCCCCAGGCCGATCATGAGAACAGTCTGCTCGACGTCGCTTTGCAGCGCATCAAAGGTCTCGGTGGCGGCGTGGTGATCTATCTGCGCAGCGGGTTCGTCGGCGTGCCGCTCGATACGCTGACCAATCCGGAGTCACAGACTAAGGAGGGTGAGCGCAAAGCCGAGTGGTTGGAAATTGGCGTGGGCGCGCAGATCTTGAGAGATCTCGGCGTTTCTCGAATTCGCATTGTGGCGGGTCGCGAAGTGGACTACGTTGGCGTCGAGGGCTTTGGCCTGACCCTTGAAGCAACAGAGTTACTGAACGACTGACCCGCGCTGTTCAGTCGCGATAATGGAATCCGCGAGCATGACCGCAAGGGCCCGAGTAGACGATGCGAATGTCAGCCGTGCGGCGGTTGCACTGGCGACACCTGACGCGCGCGCGGATCGTTTTGACGTCGAGCTGACTACCTCCCGCCGCGACGATCGATGCGATGTCCAGTTGCTCCATGCGCCGGCAGTCGATACAGACTCCGTACAGCTCGAAGTGTTTGACCAGTTCCGTCAGCTTCATGCTGTACATATATACAGTAATCTGGAACATCGAGGACGCTGAAGGTGGCCGATGAACGACCCATCGTCGCAGTGACCCTTGGCGACCCGGCAGGGATCGGCCCCGAAGTGCTTGCCCGTTGCCTCGATGACGGCGCCATTGGCCAACACGGACGATTACTGCTGATCGGCAGCGAATGGGCGTGGCAGGACGCCCAGGTACTGATCGGTCGTGAGTTCGAGGTTGAGCAATGTGCTGATGCCGATGATTTCTTCGCGCGCGATGCCTCAGTAGGGATGGTCGATGTGGGCGTCGAGCGGCCGGGTGACTTCTGCTATGGCCAGGTTAATGCCGCCTGCGGCGAATGCGCGGTACTTGCCGTCGAAGAGGCAGCGCGACTGGCGATCGCGGGACGGGTTGCGGCGATGGTGACCTGTCCCATCAACAAAGAAGCGGTGCACGCGGCGGGATACGACGACATCGGCCATCAGGAGATTCTGGCGCGGCTCAGTGGAGCCCAATGGACCGCGACGCTGCTGATGACGCCTGGACTGAAGGTTGTTCACCTGTCCACTCACAAGTCCCTGATCGAGGCGGCGCGTTACGTAACGCGGGACAACGTCGCGGAGAAGCTGCGCATCACCGTAGAGTCGCTACAGGGTTGGGGGCTGATGCGCCCGCGCATCGCCGTTGCGGCACTCAACCCGCACGGTGGAGAAGGCGGGTTGCTCGGTCGCGAGGAACTGGACGAGATTGGCCCGGCGGTCGCAGATGCGCGCGCCGAGGGCATGGATGTGCTGGGGCCCTTGCCCGCAGATTCGGTGTTCAATCGGGCCATTGCCGGGGAGTTCGATGTAGTGCTGGCGATGTATCACGACCAGGGTCACATCGCGATCAAGGTCCACGATTTCGAACAGAGTGTGACCGCTACCATGGGCGTTCCGTTCATCCGAACCTCGGTCGATCACGGCACGGCCTTCGACATTGCCGGGACGGGTTGTGCTGACGCCACCAGTCTGGAAGCCGCGGTGGATGTCGCCGTGATGCTCGCGAATGGCGAGTTGCGCTGAGCGGACCAGCCGGCAGAATCGGATTGCGACGCCCCGATTGCGGCGATAGATGGCCTTTGGCACACTCGCCCATCTTAATTTGCTGGGGAGACGGCGCATGAAGGCAGCGGTATTTCGAGAAGTGAACGTGGCAATGGAGGTCGAAGAGGTCGACGTCTCCAAACCGGCACCGCGCGAGGTGCTGGTACGTACTGTCGCGGCCGGGGTGTGTCACAGCGACATGCATTTCTTCAACGGGACCTATCCAGGTCAGCTGCCAATCATTCTTGGTCACGAGTCGGCGGGCATCGTCGAACAGGTCGGCTCCGATGTGCGCTACGTGCAGCCGGGCGATCATGTCATCACCTGCCTGTCCGCTTTCTGCGGACATTGCGAGTATTGCCTGACCGGTCACCTGTCCTTGTGCCAGGAACCGGAGTTGCGCCGGGACAAGGGGGAAGAGCCGCGGCTGTCCATGAACAACGACCAGATCCACCAGTTTGCGAACCTGTCGTCGTTCGCCGAATACATGCTGGTCCATGAACATGCAATCGTGAAGATCCGTGAGGACATGCCACTGGATCGCGCGGCGCTGATTGGTTGCGGCGTGACCACCGGGGTGGGAGCGGTCATTCATACCGCGGCGGTCGAACCGGGCAGTTCGGTGGTCGTGATCGGTTGCGGTGGGGTCGGGCTGTCGTGCATCAACGGGGCCGATATTGTCGGGGCCGGCAAGATCATCGCGGTGGATATGCTCGATTCGAAGCTGGAATTGGCGCGGAAATTTGGCGCCACCGATGTGATCAACGCCAAGGACACCGACCCTGTCGCGGAGGTGCTGGAGATGACCGGTGGGGGTGCCCACTACACGTTCGAGGCGATCGGCCTGAAGGTGTCGGCGGAGCAGGCGTTCCGCATGTTGCGCCGGGGCGGCACGGCGACCATCATCGGCATGATCCCGCCGGGCGAGATGGTGGAAGTGCACGGTGCCGAGTTCCTGATGGAGAAGAAGCTGCAGGGTTCGATGATGGGTTCGAACCGGTTCCGGGTGGACATGCCACGATTCGTCGACTTCTATCTGCAAGGCAAGCTGCATCTCGACGACATGATTTCGAGCCGCATCAAGCTGGAAGACGTCAACGATGCGTTGGCCGCCCTGGAGACGGGTGAGGTCGCGCGCAGCGTGATCATGTTCGAGGATTGATCGACTCATGCGTTGGCTGAGTTTCATCCATGACGCAGAAGAGTCCTTTGGTGTCGTGGTCGGTTCGGGAACGCAAGTCGGGGTGGTCGATGTAGGCCAGAGACATCCCGAATACGTCGACCTGAAGCATGTCCTCGCCGACCAGGCGCTTGAAGAACTGGGTGCGCAGATGAGTGAGCTCGAGGCCGATTGGTCCCTCGATGCGATCGAGTTTCTACCCGTGATTACGGCGCCCGACAAGATCCTGTGCGCCGGGGTGAACTACAAAGCGCATATGCAGGAGACCGGACGGGACCCGACTGCGCAGCCGACTATCTTCGTACGCTTCGCCGCGGCTCAGATCGGTCACGAACAACCGATGATCCGGCCGCTGGAATCGCAGCGCCTGGACTTCGAGGGAGAAATCGCGCTGATCATCGGCCGGACGGGACGACGCATACCGCGCGAATCAGCGCTCGACTACGTGGCCGGTTACTCCTGCTACAACGATGGCAGCGTGCGGGATTTTCAGCGCCACACCACCCAGTTCACGCCCGGCAAGAACTTCGTTGGCACGGGCGGCTTCGGGCCTTGGCTCATGACCGCCGACGAGATTGGCGATCTCGATGCGCTTGAGATCACTACGCGGCTCAATGGCGAGGTTATGCAGAACGCGACCGCGGACCTGCTGATCTTCGGCTTCGATGAATTGATCGCGTACTGCTCGACGTTTACCGAGCTGGTGCCCGGCGATGTGATCGTCACCGGTACGCCTGGCGGCGTGGGAGCCGCACGGACGCCGCCGGTGTTCATGGATGAGGGCGATCTGATTGAGATCGACGTCAAGCCGATCGGCGTGCTGCGCAATCGCGTAACGGTCGGTTAGCCGGGTTCGAACGGAGTTCGAACCTTTCCGGGTTCGAAGGGGCTCGAACCCCTTCGAACTTAACCGATAATACTCTCGGCGTCCGGTCGGCCCGTCACGCCTGAAATCATGTTCTGCCGCGCTTTCGACGATGGCAGCGACGGCTTGCCACGTGCCTTGAAGTTGTACGGGTCCGTGTCGATATCTTCGAGCGTGATATCTCCCGCAAGCACGCCTCGCTTCCACTCCTGGTGCTCGTCTTCGCGGCCGTGGAACTCAGGCATCACCTCGTTGGCGAACAGCGTCAAGCTGGAGCAGATATCCTCGTGCGTGTTCTTGCCGGCCTGGTTGAGCAGAATTACCTGGTCGACGTTGGCCGCCTCGAGTTCCAGCAGACGCTCGCGGATGGTGTCTGGAGAACCGATCAGCTCGCTGCCGGAGCGCTTCTGGCCGGCCGGGGTCTCGCGCCATTCGAGGTAGCGATCCCACAGACTGACCTTGCCCGGTTCGAAGGGACCTTCCTTGTTGTACAGCTGCAGGGCGAACTGGAAGAAGGTCCAGCCGCCGGCCTTTTCCCAGGCCTTCTCGTCGGTCTCGGCGCACATGAAGCCCGAGACCACGGCCACGTTCGGATTGGTCTTATAGTCGCAGAGTTTTTCCTGGTCGTGGAGAAAGGTGTTGTAGTAGGCGTTCACCCAGGCGCGGGACGCGTCCAGGTCCACGAATTTGAAGCACAATGCGCCCATGCCGCGGTGCGCTGCATACCTGATGGTGTCGAGTTGTGAGCAGGCGATCCACAACGGCGGATGTGGCTTCTGCAGTGGCTTTGGCAGCACTGCGCGCAGCGGGAACTTGAAGAACTCGCCGTCATATTCCCAACCGTGGTTCCAGAACATCGGAAGCATGCACTTCACGGCGTCCTCCCAGACCTCTCGCTTGTCGCGAAAGCGCAGGTTGAACGGATGCAGTTCGGTCACTGAAGAACCTTCGCCCAGGCCCAGTTCGACGCGGCCGTCGGAGACCAGATCCAGGGTGGCAACTTTTTCCGCGACGCGCGCAGGGTGATTCGTGGTGAGTTGAATGATGCCGTGGCCCAGCCGGATGTTTTTCGTTCGTTGGCTGGCGGCGCCGAGGAACACCTCCGGGGCGGAGCTGTGTGAATACTCCTCCAGGAAATGATGCTCCACTTCCCACGCGTAATCGAAGCCCAGCCCGTCCGCCAACTCGATCTGGTCCAACGATTGTTTGAACAGTTTATGTTCGCTGTTCTCGTCCCAGTCGCGTGGCAGCTGGTGCTCGTAGAATATGCCGAACTTCATGTTTGAACTCTCTCTGCGCAGCGGGGCATGGTCGCACCGCCCCTGGAAAACTGCAAACATGGGGCTTTACGGAGGGACCACGGCATGGGACGTTGCCTGCTGATCACGCTGTTGATATTGAGCAGCGCGAGCGCTTCGGCACTGAACTACGCGGCGGATGCGGTCACGCGCTTGATCGAGTACATCCGGATTGACACCATCAACCCTCCGGGCAACGAATCGCGTGGGGTGGATTACTTTGCCGCGATCTTCGATGCGGCCGGCATTGCCTATGAAACCGCTGAGTCGGCACCCGGACGCGGCAACATCTGGGCGCGACTCGACGGGGGTCGCAAGCCGGCACTGGTGCTGCTCAGTCATATCGACGTCGTACCCGCGGACCCGCGCTACTGGACCGTGCCGCCGCTCGCGGGCGAGGTAGTGGATGGATACATCTACGGGCGTGGCGCGCGTGATATGAAAAGCCTGGCCGTGGTGCAGCTGCAGGCGTTCCTTGCGTTGCATGCATCGGGCGCCCGATTGAATCGGGATGTAATCTTCATGGCAACGGCCGATGAAGAAGCCGGCGGCGCCTATGGTGCGGGTTGGCTGGTGGAGAACCGGCCGGAGTTGTTCAGGAACGTCGGCTTCCTGCTCAACGAAGGCGGTGGCGGGACCCGTTACGGCGAGCAGACGGTATTCAGCATTGAGGTCACTCAGAAGGTGCCGCTTTGGTTGCGGGTCACTGCCCGGGGCGAACCGGGGCACGGCTCGAGTTGGCGCAGTGAAACGGCAGTGACGCGATTGCTGCGGGCAGCGTCTCGAATCGCGGAAACGCAGTATCCGGTACGTGTCATTGAACCGGTGGCGGCAGCCTTCAGCGGGGTTGCGCCGTATCAGAGCGAGGAGTTTGCCGAGGGTTTCGCCGACGTCGCGAGCGTCGCCCAGGATCGAAATTTCATGCGCCTGCTGGAGCTCAAGGCGCCGTGGAGTCATGCGTTGTTGCGCGATGCATGTTCCGTGACTCGCCTGAACGCCAGTGACAAGATCAACGTGGTTCCGCCCGAGGCATACGCCGAGGTGGACTGTCGTCTGCTGCCGGATCGCGACCCTGAGGCGTTCGTTCGCGACCTCGAGATTCTCATTGGCGACCCACGCGTCTCGGTGGAGGTGTTGATGAGCTTTACGCCCGCGATCAGTTCCACCGACACGGAGTTGTTTGCTGCCATTGAGACGCTCGCGGCGACGCATTTCCCGGGTGCGTTGACGATCTCGGGGGTTACAACCGGTTTTACCGACAGTCACTTTTTCCGCGATCTCGGCATCGTCAGCTACGGCTTTTCACCGTTCGTGTCGCCGTTCGGCGAAAATTCCGGGGTGCACGGAAACGATGAACGGATTTCCGTGGAGAATGTCGAAACGGGTACACGGTTCATGATCGAATTGTTGCGCCGGTTTACGTCTGACTGACCAACTGGCCGCTGCCCGAGGAGGTGTTTGTGCGCAGAACGATCGTGATGACGCTCGGTCTGCTGGCTGCGGGGTGCGCCGAAATCCCGCACATCGACTCGGTCTACCCACCGCTGGAAATGGATCAGACCGTGCAGAGGCTGATCCTCGACAGTGAATTCGGAGCGGCCGCGGAGATCGATGTACTGTTCGTGTCCCCGGAGCTGGCGCAATACATACGCGATGTGAGGACCCAGCGTGACCCTCATCGCAATCTCCAGCGGCTTGCGAACCTGTTCCGCAGCAAGGGCGACCTGTCGATGCAGTATGACGTCACCGCGACGCTCAGTGCGTCGGATGCGTTTGCCCGGCGGCGTGGTAACTGCCTCGCCTACACTCACCTGTTCATTGCCATGGCCCGCAAGATAGGGATGCGGGTCCGCTACCAGGAAGTTCTCGGCGTAGAGCAATGGGATGCCGTAGGGGACTTCGTGGTGCTCAACCGTCACATTGCCGCGTATGGGAACTTCGACCAGTCAGGTACCTTCGCGGTCGACTTCGGGCTGGTCGTGCCAACAAGCAGGCGCTTTGGGCGAATCGTGTCGGACGACCGCGCGCGTGCTCAGCATTTCAACAATCTCGGTGCGGAGGCGCTCACCGGCGGTGATTCCGAAGGTGGCATCGCATTTTTCAATCGCTCTATTCTCATCGACCCGGAACTGAGTTACGTCTGGACCAACCTGGGTACCACGTACAGTCTCCTGCAGCGTTACGAGGAAGCGGAATGGGCGTTCGCCGAAGCATTGCGGATCACCCCCTATGACGTCTCGGCGATCAACCAGATTGCGAGTCTCTACGACCGCATCGGGCGCGATGATCTTGCCGCGGCGTATCGAAAACGTTCCGAGCGGGAACGTGGACGCAATCCCTACTACCTGTTCCGTGACGGGGTGAATGCGATTGAGGCGGGCGATCCGGAGTTGGCCCTGCGCAATCTGCAACGGGCGATAAAGAGGCAACCCGACGAAATGCATTTCTACCTGCAACTCGGCAAGGCATACGCCCTGAGTGGCGATGCCCGCGCGGCAAAAAGCGCATTGCTGCAGGCGGAGGAGTTGATGGAAACCGACGCCGATCGAGTGGCCATGAGCCGGATGATCGAAGCGATCTGCGCCGGTGTCCTCGAGTGCGTGTTGAATTCCGAGGAAGCCATACCGGCGCCGTTGACGGTCGGTATCCATGGCTGGCCGTGGGGTTGATAGGGCGCGCTACGTGGTAGCGCCTCTTGTTACCCGGGCGCTACGTGGTAGCGCCTCGGGAGGCGTTGGCGGTGATCAGAAATTGTGGCAGGCAGAGCAGGAACGTGCCGTCTTCGATGGCGTGCTCCGCGCGGCTGATCAGGGCGTCCGTCGTGGCGGCTGGCAGGGTGTCGAACTGACGGATGTAGCTGACCATATTGCGCAGCACGGGGAACGCGTGGCCGTTGCGATCGACGGCCGTCGATACGGAAACCTGCATCTCACCGAAGCCGGCACTGCGCAGCGCGCCCGGTAGCTTTCGGCCTATGTAGGGCTCCTTGAAGGCAGGTGCCGCGGCGGCGAAGAACTCGTCGACCTCGGCTTTGCTCCAGGGCTCAACGATCACGAATCCCCAATCGCTGTCGATCGCGTGCAGACGGCCGTCGGGTCGCAACACTCGGCGCAGTTCTGCCAGCGTGGCGGCGAGATCGGGCACATACTCCAACACGTTCTTGCACAGCACCCGGTCGATGCTCGCGTCAGCAAGCGGCAACTTCCCGTCCTCGACCAGGTGGTAGCTCAGGTTGTCCGGGTTGTCGGCGTGGATGCTGGCCTTGGCGACGAAGCTTGCGTTGATGTCGAGCCCATAGGCATGTCCCTCGGGGCCGACCCACCCGGCGATGGCCCGGGTCATGAATCCGGGTCCGCAACCAAAGTCAGCCACCGTGTGGCCCGCTTCGATACCGGCGGGCGCAAGTAGCTGTGCTTGTTCCGGGCGCCAGGCAAACATCTGCTCGTAGCGCGCCACGCGCTCGTCCTCGATGTGTTGCCAATGGTCCGTGAAGAAGGTGTCGATATTCATGTCAATCAGGATCGCCCTGTTTCGCGCGCTTGGGCGCCTGGTTAGCGGTAGCCCTCGATGACCGGCTGGCGTGGCAGAGTCCACCACAGCGCATCGCACGCCTGGTCCAGCTCGTCATCGAACTCGACTTCCCAGGCGGCAAGGTTGGCCGCGAGTTGGTCAACATGGCTGGCGCCGATGATCGCCGAGGTGATCCCCGGCTGTTTGAGTACCCAGGCCACGGCCAGGCTGACCATGTCGATCTCTCGAGTGGTGCAGACCGCGCGCAACGTTTCGACCGCATCGAACTGTGCGTCGTGCCAGTAGCGCTCCTGATAGCGCCCGGCGGCGCTTCCCAGCGTAAACCGGGTGTCGTCCTGTGGTGCCTGGCCCTTGCGGTACTTGCCGGACAGCAGCCCGCCCGCCAGCGGGTTGTAGACCAGCACGCCCAGCCCTTCGGCGCGGACCAGTGGTAGCAGCTCAGTTTCGATATCCCGGTACAACAGGTTGTAGCGTGGCTGCAACGACGCATAACGGGTGAGCCCCAGCTGATCGGCGCGGGCTGTCGCCTGGCCCAACCGCCAGGCGGGGTAGTTCGAGCAGCCGATGTAGCGGACCTTGCCATCGCGAACCAGGTCGTCGAAGGCGCGCAGCGTCTCGTCGATCGACACCCGTGGGTCGAAGGCGTGCGCCTGGTAGAGATCCACGTAATCGGTTTGCAGCCGGGTGAGGCTGGCTTCGATCGATTCGATGATGTGCTGGCGCGACAGCCCGAAAGCATTCGGTCCGGGGCGAGTCGGCGCCCAGCATTTGGTGGCGAGGATAATCCGGTCCCGGTTGCTCCGTTGGGTCATCCACCGGCCAATGATGCGTTCGGTTTCGCCGATGGTTTCCAGGCTTCCGCCGAGCGGATACGCATCGGCGGTATCCAGGAAGATCAGGCCGGCCTCGAATGCGGCGTCGAGAATGTCGACGCTGGTCGCTTCGTCGACCTGGAAACCGAATGTCATCGTGCCCAGGCACAGGCCGGGCACTTCCAGGCCGCTGCGGCCCAGTCGTCGTGTCTGCATGGGTTGGCCCTGGCCTCCGTGATGAACGGGATAACCCCGCGAGCTTGTCGTCATCGCCTGCGCATTGCAACGTTGGGTGAATCGCAGGCCTTGACGCCGCGTGCGTGGCGTCCAATAGTCGTTGGGTCGAGTTGGGAGGCAGCCGATGGGATACCCGATCATTTCCGCGGATTCGCACATCACGGAGCATCCGGATACGTACACCGCGTACATCGATTCCGCGTGGAAGGACAAGGCGCCGAAGATGGTACGCACCAAAAATCACGGCGATGTATTCGTTATTGATGGTATGGACCGGCCGATTGCCATGGGGCTTGTCGCCGCGGCCGGCAAGCCGGCCGAAGAGCTTACCGAGGCAGGGGTGTTGTTCGAGGAACTGCATCGCGGCGGCTGGGACCCCGATGCGCGTATGGCCGACCAGGACAAGGACGGGGTAGCTGCCGAAGTCATCTATCCCACCGTGGGCCTGATGTTGTGCAACCATAAGGACTTCGACTACAAAAAAGCCTGCTTCGACGCCTACAACCGCTGGATTGCCGAGTACTGTTCTCACCACCCGAATCGATTGTTGGGGTGCGGGCAGACGGCGATGCGCACGCCGGCCGAAGGCGTTGCCGACCTGCACGCGATCAAGGAGGCGCGATTGCGCGGCGTGATGATGCCGGGCAATCCTGCCGAGGAAGACTACGATTCGGAGATCTACAACCCGGTCTGGGAAGCTGCCATCGAGCTGGGGTTTCCACTGTCGTTTCACATACTCACAACGCGTGGCGGCGGGCATCGGGGCCCGCGGTTGAACAGCTTCATGTCCATCATCCGAGGGAACCAGGACATTATGGGCACGCTGATCTTCGGCGGCGTGTTCGAACGCTACCCGGAATTGAAGGTCGTCTGCGTGGAAGCCGACGCTGGCTGGGTGCCGCACTACCTCTATCGCATGGACCATGCGTACACACGTCATCGCAATTGGCTGGGCGAAGGGATCGAGCTGTCGAAGCTGCCGTCGGAATACTTCAGCGAGAATATTTACACCACGTTCCAGGACGACTGGGTGGCGTTTCGATGTGCGGACCAGATGAACTGGCGGCGGCTGATGTGGGCCAACGATTTTCCGCACAGCGACTCGACCTGGCCCTGGTCTCAGGAGATGTTGGCGGAACAGTGCCAACACCTGACTGACGAGCAGCGCGAAGCCATTCTGTGCGGCAACGTGGCAGATCTGTACCACATCGATCTGAGCACACTTGTGGCGACCGCGGCGTGATCGGCTACCCGACCAGCGTACCGTTCGCTGCGAAGGGTTGAGGTGTCCGTCCGCATGACCAAAGCCTGGTCGACCTGCGATGCGGTGAGCATCGATGCGCTGCCCGGTCAGGTCGGCGTGTTTGAACTCGCGAATGCTCCGGGGGAAACGCTCTACATCGGTTGTGCCGACGCGCGCACCTTGTTCGGATTGCGCAGTGCCGTCCGGGAAAGGGTCGACGAGATCGAAGACGCCGTGTCCTTTCGGGTGGAGGTCACCACCGCCTACCACAGCCGCTGGCGGGAACTGTTGATGGTGCACGTGGCCGATCATGGTGCCTTGCCGCGGCACAATGAGGAGGTCGCGGGTCTCGGGCGGCTGAGTCCGGGCTAGCACGTGGATCTGCAGCTTTCGGAGGAACAGGAACTGATCGTCGGCATGGTCCGGCGGTTCGTCCGGGACGAGATTCTGCCGCTGGAACTCGACCTTGATCCGGATGCGGATCAGTTGGCCCCAGCCGACAGCCAGCGACTCATCGCCAAGACTAAGGAAATGGGCTTGTACGGTCTGGGGATTCCCCCGGAGTTCGGCGGCCCGGACGTCGACCTCGTCACGCGTACGCTGCTGGCTATCGAAATGGCCCAGCACCGCGCGGGGTTGTACGCGCCCTGTTACGGGGTGTTCGGCGGTGCGGGACTCGCGCAATTGTTCGAAGCCGACGATGCCCAGAAAGAGAAGTACCTGTATCCGACGCTGCGCGGTGAGATGCGCGGCTTTTTCGGCCTCACCGAATCGTCCGGAGGTAGCGACCCCGCGCGGGCAATTCAGACCAAGGCCGTGCGCGACGGCGACGACTGGATCATCAACGGCAGCAAGATCTTCATCAGCGGCGCGGATCGTGCCGACTACGGGCTGGTATTTGCGCGAACGGATCCCGAGAAGGGCCGCAACGGCATCACCTGCTTCATCGTCGAAACCTCGTGGCCCGGGTTTCATGTGCGTCGCGTGGTGCACACGCTGCGCTCGGCCCACTACGCAACGGAACTTCAGTTCGAAGACCTGCGGGTTCCGCACGCCAACGTGCTCGGCGAGGTCAACAAAGGCTTCGCCATCGCCAACGACCGCCTTTCACGCCAACGCATCCCTTATGCCGCGGGGTGCATCGGCGTGGCCGTCAAAGCCAACGAGCTGGCGCTGGAGTATGCCGGTCAGCGCGAGACCTTCGGTGCGCTGCTGTCGTCGCGTCAGTCGATTCAGTGGATGCTGGTAGACAACGAGATCGACATCAAGACCGCTACCTGGCTGACGCTCGAAGCCGCTGCCAAGGCCGATCGTGGTGAACCGTTTCGCAAGGAAGCGGCTATGGCCAAGCTGGTAGCCAGCGAAGCGGGCGGCCGGGTGGTCGACCGTTCGATGCAGATCTTCGGCGGCTACGGTGTGACCAAGGATTTTCCGTTCGAGCGCTGGTACCGCGAGATGCGCATCCGCCGTATCGGTGAAGGCCCGAGCGAAGTGCAGCGCCACGTGATCGCACGCGATTTGCTCGGCGCCTCACTGCGCTGAGGACCCAGTTGCGCTGACAGGACACCAGTCATGAAATACGGAATCAAGACCGCCCAGCAGTTCACCACGTGGCAGGACATGCTCACAGTCTGGCAGGCGGCGGATCAGATGGATGTCTTCCACTCCGCCTGGAATTTCGATCACTTCTATCCCATCAACGTTCCGGATACCACCGGGCCCTGCATGGAAGCGTGGACCACGCTGGCTGGGCTGGCGCAGGCTACGCAACGCATTCGCGTCGGTTGTATGGTCAGCGGGGTGGTCTATCGGCATCCGGCGGTGTTGGCCAACATGATCGCGTCGTTGGACATCATCTCCGGCGGTCGCCTGGAGATTGGTCTGGGCGCGGGCTGGAGCGAGGAGGAATGTCGAGCTTATGGAATCGATCTCGGCACGCTGACGGAGCGTTTCGATCGGTTCGACGAGGCATGTGCCGTCATCCACGGCATGCTCACCGCAACCACCACGGATTTTTCTGGCAAATACTTCACGTTGGACGAGGCGCGCTGCAATCCGCCCCCGATTCAGCGGCCGCATCCGCCGATCTGCATCGGCGGAAATGGTGAGCGGCGGACGCTTCCAAACGTGGTGAAGTGGGCCGACCATTGGAATTATGCGGGGTTCGACCTCGAGGGGTTTGTGGCCAAACGCGCGGTGCTGCATGAACTGTGCGAAGCGGCAGGCAGGGATCCGGGGGAGATCATGACGTCTTTGCACCAACCGTTTGCGGCCGACGATCTCGACGGTGTGGAAGCAAGCGCGGTGAAGTTCAAGGACGCCGGGCTCGATCTGCTGATCTTCTACCTCCCGCCGCCCCACGAGGCGCGCGTGCTGGAGCCGCTGGCGCGGATAGCCGAACGGGTCGGTTAAGCTCCTGTTCGCTTCGGACAGGAGCCGGCTAGTGCTGCCATCCGGCGTAGTTAGAAGGCCCGCAATCCGGCTTCGACCAGGCGTGGCCGCAGCACTTTGTCGAACTGCTCGATGCCCGCCGGGTAGTCGACCCAGCTGAGCGTCAGTCCATCCAGACCGGCGTCGGCGAAGGCTTGCAGTCCTTCAACCACCTGATCAGGGGTGCCCACCAGTGGCAGGGCGCCGTACCCGGCGATCATGTTCGCAGCCATGGACTCCCACTGATCGCCCAAGGCGCTTTCGGAGTTGGGGATCAGTACATCGAGCAGATTGCGCACACCGTCCCAGTCGCCGAGTTCATTGACGTATTTGTCGCGATATGCAATCGCTTCCGCTTCTGTATCGCGGCACACCACGTAGCCCTGGCCGAATACTTTGATCGGCCTGTTGCCACGCGTAGGGTGTTTCGCCGCCATCTCGCGAACCTTGCGCGCGTTCTCGCCGGCGGTGGCCAGATCCGGCGCCACGACGAAATTGAGATCCGCATGCCCGGCGGCGAACTCCAGTCCCCGCGGGCTGTTTCCCGCGCTCATGATCAACGGGTGAGGTTGCTGCACCGGTTTGGGTTCCGAATAGGCCCCAGGGCAGGTGAAGTAGGGCCCTGCGTAGTCGAATTCTTCGGGCTCGATCCAGAGTCGTTTGGCGAGGCTGATCCAGTCCTCGGCGACGTCGTAGCGCTCATCGTGAGGCCGTTGTGCGGCACCGAACAGCGCCATCTCTGGTTCGTTCCATCCTGCGACGATGTTCAGGCAGAAGCGGCCGCCCGAAATCTGATCAATGGTGGCAACCTCCTTGGCCAACCGCACCGGGTGCACGGTTGGAACGTGGCAGGTCGCGAAGATCGCGATGCGCTCGGTTACTGCGGCAAGGGCACTGGCCAGCGTCAGCGGCTCCCAGCTTCGGTGGTTGAAGTTCACCTGGCCGCCCATGCCTTTCCAGCGGGCCACCGGTACCAGCGCATCGAATCCTGCCGCTTCGGCGGCCAGCGCGAGGCGCCGGGTTTCGTCCCAGGTGATGCCCAGCGTGTTCGGAGCGCGGGTCATGGCGCAGCCGCCGCTGACGTTGATGCCGAAAACGGCGAGACTCAGGCGGTGTTCGTTACTTTGCAGAGGGTTTTCAGGCATGGGGTTGGCGCCAGTGGTTGCAGTGAATGAGCTTGGTCATCGGGCACGTAGCAGGCGGCGTGCATTGGCCGCGTAGGGGCTCGCCTGGTCGCGAACGTCGCCGGGCTGCTGGTCCCACCCGGCAAAGTTGCTGCCGTACAGCAGGTGGTCGGGATTCACCTTGCGCTTCAGCAATGCCAGGGAATCTTCGTCATGTACGTGGACGTCGAACCACAGCCGGTGCAGCAGGGCCTCGAACGCGCCGTCCTGCTTCAAACTTTCGCTGGCCCACGGTCGCTTCCGGGCTGCGCTTGCCATGCGCCCGAACACATACCCGGTTGCCCCGCCACCGTGGCTCAGGCAGATGTCGAGTTCTGGATGGCGTTCCAACACGCCCCCGTAGATGAGGGTGCAGGTGGCGATGGTTTCCTGGCTGGCGAAGCCGATAATGATGTCCAGATCGAATTGTTTGAGGTTCGCATCGCCCGCGGGACCGTCGATGCCGGCGGGGGCCGGATGGATGAAGAGCGGCACGTTGAGCTCGGTGAGCTTGGCGTAAAACACGTCCAGCGCCGGATCATTCAGAGGCCGACCGAAATCGGTGCCGATATACGGTCCATACATTCCGAGTTCGGACACCGCGCGCTCGGTCTCCTCCATGGCGAACTCGACATCTTGCATGGGTACGGCGGCGAAAGCGCCCAGGCGGTCAGATCGCGTGGAGACGATCTTTGCCAATGCATCGTTGTGGATGCGGCAGAAAGTCTGAGCAGCTCTGGGTTCGATGTAGTGAAAGTAGGTAAGTGGGTTGGGCGAGAGCACCTGGTAGTCGAGGCCCGCAGTATCCATGGCCTGCAGCCTGAGATCCGGGTCCATGAACGGGCTGCCGCGATAGCGTACGCCCTGGAGTTGGTAGCTGCCTACGCGAAATCGGGGCGCAGCTTCACGTCCAAGCTCGGGCCCGTAATCGCCGGCCGCGCCCATCGTCTCCTCCAGCACCGCGTGCGCGTGAACGTCTATGCTTTGCGCGTCTTGCAGACTCACCCTGGCCGCTCTGTTGTTTGCAAGCTGCGGATTATTCCCCAATACCCATCGTCGGCGCCAGCGACGATCTGTCGGCGTCGCTTGATGGCGAGCCGTTTTTTTGCCAACGTAGCCCGGCTCGGACGTCGATATTTTTGGGAGAGGCGGTGAACGAAGGGCGAAGGCCACGAGCCTTTGGCGCATCACAAGTGCGCAGTGAAGATGCGCGTCTGATCACTGGGCGCGGCCGCTTCACCGATGATCTGACACTGCCGCGCCAGTGTTACGCGCAGTTCGTACGCTCACCCTACGCACACGCCCAGATCAGGGCGGTCGACGTTTCTGGGGCGCTGGAACAACGCGGGACTCTGACGGTCCTCACCGGGGCTGACTATGCGGCGTCCGGGTTGGGCACGCTGATGTGCGGTTGGATGATTCATTCAGTGGACGGCGAAGAAATGCGGGCCGGTGTACACCCGCCGCTGGCATCCGAGCGATCCCGCTACGTCGGCGATCCGGTCGCTGTCGTGGTCGCGGAGACGGCGGAACAGGCCCGGGATGCCGCGGAGCGGGTTGTGGTCGATTATGTCGATCTCCCGGTGGTGACGGATGTCGCCGCGGCCCAGGCCGAGGACGCCCCGCAATTGCACGTGGAAGCGCCCGGCAATCTGGCATTCGACTGGGACATCGGAAATGCGGACGCCACGCGCGCAGCGCTCGAGCAAAGCGATCATGTCGTCCACCTGACCCTGACGAACAACCGCCTGGTTCCGAACGCCCTGGAACCTCGGGCGGTCAATGCCGACTATGATCCGGGCCGTGACCAACTGACCGTTCATCTGACCACCCAGAACCCGCATGGCATACGCACGACCCTCGCAGCGGTGATCGGACTTCAGCCGGAGCACAAGCTACGCGTGATTTCGGAGGATGTCGGCGGCGGCTTCGGTTCGAAGGCGTTCAACTACCCTGAGGAAGTAATCTGCTGCTGGGCCAGCAAAAGGCTGGGTCGACCCGTGAAGTGGACGTCCGACCGGAGCGAAGCGTTCCTAACGGACGCACACGGCCGCGACCACGTCACGCACGTCCAGCTCGGGCTGGATTCGAATTACCGGTTCCAGGCGCTGCAGGTGCGCACCGAAGCCAATATTGGCGCCTATCTTTCGACGTTTGGCTCGCTGATTCCAACCTACGTGTACGCGCCACTGCTGTCCGGTCAGTACGTCATTCCCCACATTCATGCCGGGGTTAAGGCGCTTTACACGAACACGACCCCGGTTGATGCGTATCGTGGCGCCGGGCGACCCGAGGCCAGCTACGTAGTCGAACGGATCGTAGATCGTGCCGCCCGTCAGCTAGGCGTGGACCCTGCCGAACTGCGACGCACCAACTTCATTCGCGAATTTCCCTACCAGACCCCGCTGGATCTGGTGTACGACATCGGCGACTACCAGGCGTCGCTGGACGAAGCCCTTACGATGATCGACTACGCCGGCTTTGCCGCGCGCCGCGAACGTTCGGCGCAAGCGGGCAGGCTGCGCGGACTCGGCATCGCCAACTACGTCGAAGCCGCCGGTATAGGGCCATCCGCGCAACTCGCCAAACTCGGCGCTGGCGCCGGGCTCTGGGAATCTGCCCAGATTCGGGTCAACCCGACCGGAACGGTGGAGGTTCTCACCGGCAGCCACGCACACGGTCAGGGGCACGAGACCACCTTCGCGCAGCTGGTTGCCGACCGATTCGGCATCCCGTTCGAGGACATCGACATCGTCCACGGCGATACCGACAAGGTGCAGGCAGGGGTCGGCACGTTCGGCTCCAGGTCCGGCCCGGTCGGTCTCAGCGCCGTCTCGATCGGGTGCGATCGGGTCATCGAAAAGGCGCGTCGCATCGCCGCTCGACTGCTGGATGTCGATGAGCAGAGCGTCGACTTCGATGATGGTGTGTTTAGTCACCAGCAGACCAATCGCAAGTTCAGCTTCGCCGAGATCGCAGGTGCTGCACACGCAGCCGCGGATTTTCCCACCTCGGAGATCGAACCGGGCCTCAAAGCAGACTGCTTCTTCGACCCACCAAATTTCACGTTCCCCGCTGGATGCCACATCTGTGAAATCGAAGTCGATCCCGACACCGGCGTGGTGACGATCGTCGACTTCGTTGCCGTGGACGATTTCGGCGCTCTGGTCAATCCGATGATCGTCGAGGGCCAGGTCCATGGCGGCGTCGCCCAGGGACTGGGCCAGGCCATGCTGGAACACACGGTTTACGATCGTGACACGGGGCAATTGCTGAGCGGGTCCTACATGGACTACTGCATGCCACGCGCCGACGACCTGCCCAACATCCGGGTCGGCTTCACCATGACGAAGACCACGTCCAATCCGCTCGGCATCAAGGGCTGTGGTGAAGCCGGCGCGATCGGTGCGCCACCGGCATTCATCAATGCGCTGACCCACGCGCTCGACATCGAACACTTCGACATGCCGGCCACGCCCGAGCGGGTCTGGCGGGCGCTTCAGGCGACCGCACCCACAACACATGGAGGGGACTCATGACGGTCGTCATTTCCGACTACGCCGGCGCGATGGATGCCTTGCGGCAGCGCGATCTGCGCCAGAGCCTCTACGACGAAGGGGCTGTAATCATGAGCCGGGTGCTGGTGAACCTGCACGGCGAGGAACACCGGCAGCGACGCTTGGTTGAGTCTCAAGTGTTCCGGCGCGACTTCTTCCGCTATTACGAAACCGAGGTATTTCCCCGTACACTCGAAGAGTGCCTGTCACCTTACCTGGCGACCGGTCGACTGGATCTGGTGGAGTTCGGCTATCGGGTACTGGTCAATCTCACCGCCGACTTCACCGGCATCGACCGGCCCGCGAACAGCACGGATGCAACCGAAACGCTGATGGCGATGCTGCGACTGTTCAGTCGCACGGCGATCCTGGCGCACTCGACCGTGGACCGCGACGCGATCCGGCGTGAAGCGCTGGACGCGCTGGACACGTTTGAGACGGACTTCGTGAAGCCGTCGATAGCCCATCGGACCATGCTGCTGCACGACCTCGACAACGGACGCTTGATGGAGGGCGACCTGCCGCGGGACATTCTCATGGTGCTGCTGCGAAAGCGCTCCGAACTCGATTTACCCGACGACGTATTGACCCGCGAAATGGCGTTCTTTGCCCTGGCCGGGGCACACACCTCGATCCATACGCTGACCCATGCCGTACACGAAATCTTCCAATGGGCGACCGACCCCGCGGCACTGGTGGACGATCCGTTGTTGCTTCAGCGCTGTGTCCTGGAGTCGATTCGGCTGCACCCATCCAGTCCGATCGCGGCACGACGTTCCCTGTGCCCCGTCGCCCTCGATACCGTTAGCATCGATGAAGGCGAGAGGGTGGAGATCAGCCTGGAGATGGCAAATCGCGACGAGCGGGTGTTCGGCACGGACGCCGCATCGTTCAATCCACAACGTGACCTCGGCAAGGGGATCAGCCCCTACGGATTGTCGTTCGGGATGGGCATGCATGCCTGCCTGGGACTCAACCTGGCCGCTGGCACCCTGCCGCGCGACGACACCGATCCGGCTCAGCACCACTATGGCACCGTCACCCTGATCATCCGGGAATTGCTGGCGCACGGATTACACCCGGACCCGAAACGCCCCCCGGCGAAAGACCCGACCACGGCTCGGGACCTCTGGGGCACTTACCCGACGCTGCTCGACGCGCCATGAACGAGTTGCGCGTCGAGAGCTACCAGGATGCCTACGCCGCCCTGTGTGAGCCGGCATTGCGCCAATCGCTGTACGACGCGGGTGCGGTGATCATGGATTCCGTGCTGTTGACCCTGCACGGCACAGCCCACAAGGCCCGGCGGCAACTCGAGCTACGGGTGTTTCGGCGCGAGGTGCTCAGGGAGTACGAACGGGAGGTGTTTCCAGCGACCTTGCAGGGCACCCTGGCACCGTTCGTCGCTGCGGGTCGAGCCGATCTTGTGGATTTCGGCTATCGGGTCACGATGAACCTGACCGCCGACTTCGCGGGCATCGATCGGCCGCTCGGTACGCCCGCCGAGACCCTCAAGCTCCTGGAACTGGTCCGAACCTTCAGCGAAGGCGCGACGCTGGTGCATTCAACCCGGGATCACGCCGAAGTCCGCGTCGAAGTGGAGGCCGCGCTGGGTCAGTTCGTAGACCAATTCCTGGCGTCGTCGATGGCGCGGCGTCGTGCGTTGCTGGACGACGGCGTCCCGCCGGAGCGACTCGACGTGCTGACGGTGTTGCTCGCGAACGAGGACCGCATCGACCTGTCTGACGAGGTCTTGGTACGCGAGATCGGCTTCTACCTGCAGGCCGGCGCGCACAGCACTGCCAATTCCATGGTGCATGCGGTTGACGAGCTGTTCGGCTGGCTCGCCCGGACTCCGGCAGCCGCCGAGGTCAGGAAGGAGCGGTTGCGAAGCGAGCCCGACTTCCTGCAGCGTTGTGTCCACGAAAGCCTGCGTCTGCATCCTGCCAGCCCGGTCGCGTGGCGCACACCCGTGAAACCCGTAACCCTGCGCGATGGCCGGCGTCTGGAACCCGGCGATCGGCTGGTGATCGACCTGGCCCGGGCCAACTGCGACCCGTCCGTGTTCGGTGAGGACGCCGCGACCTTCAATCCGGAACGCAAGATCAATCCGCAACGCAGGATCAGGGGTCGTAAGATCTACCCCTTCGGGCTGACCTTCGGTACCGGCGTCCACCTGTGTCCGGGTCGCGACCTGGACGGCGGGATCGCGGACGACAACACGTCGCCCACCCACATGCGCGGCATCGTCACGATGCTCGTCGAGGCGCTGCTCAGCCATGGTGCGCGCAGGGATCCCGATATGCCGCCGATACGTGATCAGACCACGCAGCGCAGCAACTGGGCGCAGTATCCGGTGTTGCTGGAGCCAGCCGGGTGAAGCGAGCCATCGTCACCGGTGCGGCGGCTGGGATTGGCCGGGTCATCGCTGAGCGCGCCGCTGCCGCGGGTTATCAGGTCGGGGTTCTCGACCTCGACGCCGAGGGTGCACGAGCCGTCGCGGATACATTGGACGGAGCGATCGCCTTGACGGCCGACGTGACGGACGCGACCAGCGCGGAGGCGGCCGTGGAGCGGTTCGGCCCGCCACTCGACCTGTTAGTGAACAATGCCGGCATCGTGGTCTTCGGTCCTTTGCTGGAACAGACGCCCGAGGACTTTCGGCGCACCGTCGAGGTCAATCTGCTGGGCTGCTTCCACATGGCCCGGGCCGCGGCGCTGCAGATGTCCGAAGGTGGCCACATCGTCAGTATCACCTCGATCAACGGCATCACACCGGGTCCAGGCACCGGCGCCTACCCGGCCACGAAGGCCGCGATTGCCCAGCTCACCCGCCAGCTCGCGATCGAATGCGGCGAGCGCCGCATCCGCGCCAACGCGGTCTCCCCGGGGTTCATCGACGCCGGCATGTCGGAACCGATCTATGCTGACCCGGAGGTTCGTGCACGGCGTAGTGCTGGCGTCCCGCTGGGTCGACTGGGCACGGCCGTCGACATCGCCAACGCCGTGCTGTTCCTCGATTCCGAGGCCGGTGCGTACATCAATGGCCACGAACTGGTCGTGGACGGCGGGGTCATGCACAGCCTGCTCGATCAATTGCCCCGGGAATGACCCGGGGATGCGACGCAACCTGATCATCAGCGGCGGCATCTACCACCCCTTTACTGAGACGTCTGCGGCCGTTGCTGACCTGCTGCTGCCCCTGGGAGTGCAATCCGACATTATCGATGACGTCGATGCCGGCATCGATGCCGTCGAGGGCGGCGAGTACGATCTGCTGACCGTCAACGCGCTGCGCTGGCGCATGCTCAATCACGATAAGTACATCCCATTTCGCGCCGAGTGGCAGTTCGAGTTGTCGCCACGTCGACAAAAAGCGCTCACACAGTTCATCGTCGCCGGTGGCGCCCTGTTGGGCCTGCACACCGCCAGCATCTGTTTCGATACCTGGGAAGGGTGGTTGGACCTGCTGGGCGCACGGTGGAACTGGGACGCCTCGTTTCACCCGGAGCCCGCTCCCCTGGAGGTGCGCCCCGGGTCGACCGATCACGTCATCGTCCGGGGATTGAAACCATTCCGGGTAACGGACGAGCTGTATCACCATCTCGAGGTGATGCCCGATACCGACGTATTACTGTACGCCGACGCCCCGGCGAACGGCGTGCCTCAAGCCCTGATGTTTGCAAGACACGTTGGCGCGGGCCGGACGGTGTACGACGCGCTGGGCCACGACGCGCAGTCGCTGTCCGAACCGACCCACATACGGCTCCTCAGGCGCAGCGCGGCCTGGGTTCTTGGCTGGTCCGACTCGCAGGTGGAGGCCTTGTGATGTTGGACCTCGAAGGCATGTCGATCGCCATTACCGGCGGAGGCTCCGGGATCGGGGCCGGTGCGGCGCGCCATTTCGCTACATGTGGCGCGCGGGTCACCATCTGCGGACGGCGCAAGGACAAGATCGAGACGGTCGCTGCCGAAATCGGCAATACCTGCCTGGCCATCCGGGCCGACATCACGGACGCCGCCGACCGACAGCGGTTCATCGATGCCGCGGTCAGCCACGGCGACGGCCTGGGTGCGCTGATCAGCAATGCCGCAAACATGTATCGCGGTCCCATCGAAACGCTCGACGAGCAGCAGCTCAACGCGATCTTCCACAGCAATGTCACTGCGGGCATGCTGCTGACCGGTCTCGCCACGCCGCACCTGCAACGCCGCGGCGGGGTCGTCATCTTCGTCGGTTCCATACACACGCGCCGCGCCTTTCCCGGGGCATCACCCTATGCCGCAACGAAGGGTGCACTGGAAGCACTGACGCGGGTGCTGGCCGCCGAACTGGGGCCGAAGGGTGTTCGCGTGAATTGCGTGGTTCCGGGTGCGGTGCTCACGGAGATCAATCAACGCGCCGGATTGCTCGATGACGACGCGGCTGAGGCTCGCCTCGAAGCCATGGCACCGCTGCATGCTCTGGGCCGGATCGGGACCGTCGAAGAGATTGCCGAAGCCATCGACTATCTGGTCCGCGCCGAATGGACCACCGGAGCGATCCTGGACGTCGACGGAGGTTTGGGGCTTGG
>SMWF01000048.1 GCA_004357385.1 Gammaproteobacteria bacterium
CAGTAGATGAAGCTGGTCGCGGTTGCGGCGAGCGGATCATCTGTCTTTCGGCCCAGCAGCGAATAGGCGCCCCAGGCGATTCCAGCGATGGCCATCAGGGCCGCGCCGAGGGGATCGGGGGCCGTCACCCCTGGGGCCACCAGGAACACCAACCCTGAGATGGCGCACCCCAGGCCAACCCACGACCGGACGGCGAAGTGTTCGCCCGCACGCAGCGCCGAGCCGAACATCGTGAGTTGCACCGCGCCGAACAGGACCAGCGCACCGGTGCCGGCCGCCAGTGAAGTGTAAGCGAAGGAGAAAAACACCATGTAGGTGAACAGAAACGCCGCCGAACGTAATCCACCGGTGGCGCGCCGACCGTTTCGCCAGCGCGGCAGCATCAACAGACTCAGGGTCAACGCGCCGGACAACAATCGCACGGAGGTAAACGTCGCGGCATCGATCGATTCTCCGCCCAGTGCGAATCGGCACAACAACGAATTCGCCGCGAACGCCAGCATCGCGAGGCTCGTCAGCAGGAGGGTCTTCAGCGGTGGTTGTCGCGGCAACGCTAACGTTCCTTCGTCGTTATCTCGCCCACTTGCTCGCGCAATCCTACGACCGCTCAATTGTATTCTGCCTTATCAGCTCCACGTAGAGTGTCAGGTTAGTTCAACACTGAATCGGCATCCAGCCTCCTACCCAACAAATCGATGAAGGCGCGAACCTTGGCGGAACCGTGCCGGGCCTCCCGATGCACGATATGAATGGGTCTTGGCGGCGGCTCATACTGTTCCAGAATGATCTTCAATTCGCCGGATGCGAGTTGGGGCAGCTGCAAGGCAGGCAACTGCAAGTCTTGCGCGGTCAAGGTATTGTCGGGCGAACCCGACCATCGGGACTCAGCGCTGTCGACGCTGGAGCGAGAAGAGCAACGCCTGATGTGTCCTTGCGTATCGCGCGCGACCGGCGATCACCTGGTACTCGACATTTAGAGTCGTGAACAGGGGGAGTTTCGTCCGGCTCGCGTGGAGCTCAAAGAATAGCGCTAGCTCCTGAAGCCTCGCTTCGGCGGGCGAGTCAGAAGTTACTGGCCAGGCGTTGGGCATAGCCGTCGCGCGCCTCCAGAACCTGCTCCCAGGTCGTCTCGGCGGCCGCCCCCTCGAGTTGGGTGACCAGGATTTCCGCCACCGTCGCACCGGTATTCGCATCGAGTAACCGCGCTTCCATCTGCGCCGGACCGATGGGAGCACTCGCAAGCGCGCCACGTTTCGGTCGTTTCGCATAGACGTTGGTCAATGCAAGGTGCAACACGAGCGTTCCCGGACCGGCCCGATCGACCACATCCAATTTGACTGCCAGTCGCTGCACCATGCGTTCGCGTGCGGCGGCGGTGATCTCAAGCTCCTCGGGTCGAATGCCTTTGTACGCCGAGTTGGGGTCGTACCAGATCTCGACCGGGCTGACGACAACGCGATTGTACTCGGTGAGATCAATGTCCAGCGCTCGATACACGAAGACGCCAGTTCGGGCTCGCAGGGCGAATTGCCTTGCTCCGGCCGGAGTGTGGCTTACATTATGTCCTAGTTCTTGATTGCTATCAGCCGATACTCAATGTGACGTGACTGTGACAGTCTGAAGCTAGCCGGTGTACCCCCGGGGGACCAAAAACACGAACTCAAATAGGGGCGGACAACACGATTATGGATCAAACAACGAACCCTCCAGACGACGTCCTGCCTGTTTCCAATGTCGATGGTATCGCCTGGCCGGCACTACCGGCCCCGAATATAGGCACCTTGCTGTCGCTTGCCTACCAACTCGAGCGTTCGCAATGGTGGTCGACGGAGCGCCTCACCGCACTTCAGTTACTGCAGCTCGAAAAACTGCTCGCGCATGCCAAAAACACCGTTCCCTTCTATGCGGATCGGCTCAAACACATGGAAGTGCGGCCCGGCGAGATGCGCATGGATGATCTCAGGCAGATACCACTCCTCCGGAGATCCGATGTCCAGAACTCTGCGGATGCACTGAAATCGGGCGCCGTGCCAGTCAGTCATCTGCCCTTCCACAAGATATCGACGTCCGGTTCTACGGGCCGACCGCTCAACGCGCTTGGCACCATCGTCACGGGGATGTTCACTCGGGCCCTGACACTGCGTTGGTACTCATGGCTGAATCGAGATCTCAACTGCACGATGGCAGATGTTGGGCTTCCATTGGCCTCGGGAAGGCCAGGGCGGCGCCGTTGGGTGCCCGGGTTCAGCACCGGACCCTGGCTTACTCTGGGTGCAAACGAACCTCTGGAGCGGCAACTCCGCTGGCTATCGGCTGAAAACCCGCACTACATCCGCACGTTTCCATCGAACCTGAAAGCCCTGCTTGAGAGTTGTGAAAGAACTGGTGTTCGATTCCCTAACCTACGCGACGTTACGACCTGGGGGGAGGTGCTGGACCCCGGTCTGCGTGACTATTGCAGCCAGGTCTGGGGCGTACCGGTGTTCAATTCGTACGGCGCAAACGAGTTTGGCTATATCGCTCTGCAATGTCCGGATACCAGCGATCTTCATATCCAGTCGGAAACCCTAATCGTCGAGGTCCTCGACGACCAAGGGGAGCCTGCAGACGTCGGAAGCATCGGGAGAATGGTCGTTACTGACCTGCACAACTTCGCGATGCCACTGATACGGTACGAGCTCGGGGACTATGCGGTGATGGGCTCCGACTGTCCCTGCGGTCGGGGGTTGCCAATCATCGAACGGGTGTTGGGACGGTCACGGAACATGTTCGTATTGCCGTCGGGTGACCGGTTCTGGCCGATATTCTCGCAGGTGCTCGGCGAGCTACAGGAGGTCATCCCACGGCTTGTTCAGGTCCAACTGGTTCAGCAAAGCCGCCACGAGATCACAGCCCGCATGGTCGTATCGCACCCGCTCGACCCGAGCGAGGAAGCGAAGATAACCAGCGCGCTGGCCGAGGCGATGCGTGGAGCGTTCAAGATACGGCCGGAGTATGTTGATGAGATACCGCGCGCTGCTGGGGGCAAGTTCCTTGAAACGATATGCGAGATCGAGGAGCCTTAAAGACCATCTAGAAGTCGCCCGCGACGTGACGCGCTCACTTTTGACGTTGGCGCCTGCTTCGTCGCCCCCGCGCACCAGGACACCTACCTTTGATGCAAGCATTGGGCGTGCTGGACGAAATCTGCGGTGGCTTGGACGGTTACGATCACTTGATTACCTGCTGCTACAAGTTGCTTTGGGAGGGCCGGTACCCGCGTGTGTACACCGCTGTCAAACAACACTGCCCCACAGTTTGTGTACACACTTTGGGCTCGACCTGCACCTAAAAGCTGCTTATAAATCAACTAGATAACTTGTTCAGAAGGTTGTCTTCTGGTTCTTGCTTTGGTACTCCTCAGCGAAGCCGTAGACGTCTAAGGGTCCAGTTATTGGGCCCCTACGCATAAGAAGTTCGTAGCTGTAGCTACTCACGAAGAATTTCGGCGCGTTGGGCCCAGGCGAGCGCATCCTTGCGTAGGTGAAAGGTCTTCGAGACGCTAGTGTGCCCTCGGCGTCGGACTTGGACCTGCCAGCGACCGTTGCGTTGTCTCAGGGATGCCATTGAGAATTCTCCGTGTGACTGTGATGTGACACGAGAACTTCGGGCTGCGTGTTATGCTGGAGCTGGCCGGGTAATCGCCTTTAATATCAGTATGTTATTGGCGCGCCCGGCGCGATTCGAACGCGCGACCCCTGGCTTCGGAGGCCAGTACTCTATCCAGCTGAGCTACGGGCGCTTTGGGGGGGCGGATGATACGGCCGTGTCGCGGGGAGGTCCAGCGAGGCGCCGCGTGGGCCCTGACTCAACTCGCGGTTAGCGCCGCGCTTTCCTGCCACAGTCGTTCGCGCAACGCTTTATCCGTTGCGATATCAGCATAGCTTTCCGGTTCGCACTGATCGTAGTACTTCCCCGATGTCGACTGCAGCGCGGGATCGCTGGCGAGCATGATGCTGGTCTTCGCACCCTTCGCAACTTCGATGAAGAACAGGTTGATCACCGAGCGGACCAGCCAGGGCATGTCGCGCATGATGTCCGTTCGCACCGCGCCGGGGTGCAGCATGTTCGAGGTGACGCCGCTGCCTTCGAGGCGTTCGGCGAGTTCCACCGCGAACAGTACGTTGGCGAGCTTCGACTGTCCGTACGCCCCCTGAGCGTTGTACTTCGTTTCGCCCCGGAAGCTGTCGAAATCGAGCTTGCCGTTCTTGTGCAGTTTGGAGGTGACGGTGATGACGCGTGACGGGGCGCTTGCTTTGAGGCGGTCGAGCAGCAGGTTCGTCAGCAGGAAGTGCGCCAGGTGATTCACACCGAACTGAGCCTCGAAGCCGTCGTTGGTGAGCGTGAGTTTGGCGGGAAACGTACCGGCGTTGTTGATCAACACATCGAGGCGGTCATAGCGGTCGAGAAAGGTTGAGGCGAGCTTGCGCACGCTGGCCAGGCTCGACAGATCAACCGGAAGATTCGTAACCGACCCGTGGGCGCCGATTTCCTCCAGCGCGGCCGCGGTCTTTTCGGAGTCGCGGCATGCGAGGATCACCTCCGCGCCCAGCTTGGCAAGCTCGATCGCCGTGACTTTGCCGATGCCGCTGTTGCCACCGGTGATCAGGACGCGTTTGCCTTCCATGTTGTCTCCGTGTGGTGTGGATTCTACAAGCCGTACACACCTCGTTCGAAGGCTTCAGCCAGGGCCATGCAACGTGGATCGTAGAACGGCAACACCTGCATCAGGATGATTCCACCGATGCCCCGAACGGGGTCGCCCCAGAAGTGGGTGTTCAACAGGCCCGACCAGCTATAGCTGCCCCGCGAACGCAAGCCCTCGGCCCCTACGTTGTCGAGTTGGAATCCGAGCCCGAAGGTGTCGGCGCCTGCATTGATCGGGAAAGGCCGGGTCATGGCCGGGTTGCCTTCGGGTTGGGTTTCGACCGCGAGCGTGCCGATCTGGTTGTCGATCATGCGGGCGAAGGTCTCTGGTTGTAACAAAGGTGCTCCGCCGGCGAGCAGGCACTGCAGAAATCGCGCGTAGTCCGGCGCAGTGGAATGCATCCCGCCGTCGCCCATGACCGCGATCGGAAACAGTTCGGTGGGCTTCAGCCCGTCCATCGTCCAGACGTGGGGCGACGCCAGCTGCGATTCCTTTCCGGCGTAGTCGTACCCCGTGTCGGTCATGCCCAGTGGTGTAAAGATGCGCTCGCGGATGAACGTATCGAGCGGTTGACCACTCACGGCCGCGATGAGTTCGCCCAGCGCGCGGGCCGAGGGACCGTAGGTGAAGCGCTCTCCAGGATCGTGGAGCAACGGCGAGTGCGTGTCGAGGCCGAAGGGGCTCGGGTCGATGCTGAAAAGAAGCGGCGAGCAGAAAGCGTAGCCCATCCCTGAGGTGTTCGAGAGCAATTGCCGAATCGTGATGGCGCTGTGCGCGGGTCGGGTCGCGAGTTTTCCAGTCGATGCATTCCAGGACTCGATCACCTGCATGTCCTTGTAGTCCGGGAGATAGTCGGCCAGAGAGTCGCCCAGACCGATGGTGCCCGCTTCGATCAGCATCATCACTGCGACGGAGGTTACCGGTTTGGTCATGGACATGATGTTGAACAACGTGTCGGTCTCAATCGGAGTCTCGGCATCGGTGCGCATGCGACCGAATGCACCCTCGTAGATGATCTCCGAGGCGGTCGTTGCGAGGGCGACGACGCCGGGTAGTTCGTGGCGATCGACGGCCGCTTGCAGGGTGGTGTCTATGTCGGTGCTCACACGCCGCTGGCTCCAGTTTCTTCCCTGCTCATGCGCTAGTCGAACAGCGCCAGCCGTGTGGGATCGTTGGCGAACTCGAACGCCGCGGTTAGATCCTGTTCGATCACACGCCCGCGCGACAGCGGTGGGAGTTCGTCCAGGCCGAAAAAGCCGACGTCGGTTGTTTCGGGCCCCGGTGCCGGGTCGTTCGAGTCCAGCTTCTCGCAGCAAAAGAACAGTTTGTAGAAGTCGCGAGCGTCCGGATCGTAGCCGTGTTTGGCCTTGTGACGAATTCCGTACAGGCCGGTCGTGCTCACTTTGATGGAGGCTTCTTCCCAGACTTCCTTGACGACGTTCTCGCTCGCGGAAATGCCCACTTCGGCATAGCCGCCAGGCAGCGTCCAGAGCCCATCGCTTGCTTCTTTGACCAGCAGGATCTTCTCGTGCTCGATGATTGCGCCACGCACGTCGATCTTCGGCGTGGCGTAGCCCTTGGCGAAATCCGACACCAGCGACTCGATTCGCCGGATCGGAATGTTACCCAGGGCGGCGAGCATCTCGTTGGCGATGCTCGCGACATCCTGATAGCGCTCGCGGTCGTATTGCTGCTTGCTGAAGAACAGACCCGTGGAGGCGATGCCTTGCAGCCGTTTTGCCCAGGTCAGCCATTGATCTTCCATGGCGGGAGTATAGCCGGGCCGCGACGAACTACCCCGCAATTGCAACGAACGTACGCGGGGAGAGGGCTAGTCCCGCGCTTCGCGGCGCTCCTGAAAGGCATCGTACTCGTCGCGATCGATGAAGCCGTTGGCGTTGCGGTCGAGGTCGCTGTAGCTGTCGTGGCGGCTGATCTGCAAGGCAATCTCGGCCCGGTTCAGCGCATCGTCACCGTCACTGTCCAAACGATCGAATTCTGTCGCGGGTCGAGCCGACGACTTCGGCGCTTTGGTCCGGGTCGGTGAGGGGGCCGGCGTAAACGGTTCCAGTCGGTTCTGAATAGTGCGTTCGCCGGGCGACAGAAACGCGGTTCGCAATCCATCGGTGATCGAAGCGGTACCACTTTCGGCGACCGGCGGTTTGGTGTCAGCCGCTGACTGGTAGCGCTCCGCCAACCCGGGGGGTATTGACGCGATCGCGCGCGAGCGGACGATCTCGGCCTGTGCCGGCCACTGGTCGTCGGCGAACCTGGATGCGTTACGCAGCGCATCGTCGTCCGCGTGAAGAATCAGTACGCCTTTGACACCGGGAATGGGGCGCAGTGCATCAGCATCGACGGCGATGAGGTTGCGCTCAATCAGAAAACTCCCGACGGAAATCACCACAAACGCGATCTTCCCGGTGTTCTGATCGATAGCGAAGTCCTGGACTCTGCCGAGGTCCTGGCCGTCTGGGGTACTCACGGCACGTCCCAGCCAGTCGGTGGCCTTGTGCATGCCGGGGCTAGCGCCTGCCTGTTGCACGGATTGCCCGTTGGCGGTCAGCGCAAGCACACAGCCACAAGCGATCAATAGGGGTCGCAAGACGAGTTTCATGGGCGTACAGCCTCCCACTGCTTTCGGTTGACCCTCGAAGGCTCCGTCCCGCCAGGGTGGGTCAGTTAGGATGGCGAACCTGGCGGTGGAATACAAGTTAGCGCCTCTTCACGTCAGAGGTCGCGTCAGGCGGGGACTTTGCGAGCCGTCAGCTCAGGCCGAGTGCCTGTGCGGTCTCTTCGATGAACCGAACAGTGGTGTCCTCGGGCGACCCGCCGCCAATCGGACGTGGCAGCAGCACCAGACGCCCCACGCCGAGATCTTCGAAGCGTTTGACGGCATCGGCATCGACGATGCCACGGGGCGTGACGGAGATGGAAAGCTCGCCCAGTGACGCGGGGCGATCGACGTCGGACGCCGCGGCGCGCAGCCCTTCGATGGACGCGCCGGCCGCTTCCACCGTTTGATTGAAGCCGTACCAGCCGTTGCCCTGCCGGACGGCGCGCCGATACGCGAGGGGCGACATGCCACCGACAATCACCGGCGGGTGGGGCGACTGAACCGGCCCCGGGCTCGACTGAATGCCCTTGAACGATGTGAACTTGCCGTCGAACTCGGGCTTTTCCTGGGTCCACAGTGTGCGGATCACTTCGATGTGTTCGCTGGTGCGGGCGCCGCGCTCTTCGTAGGGCACGCCAATGGCGTCGAATTCGCCCTTCACGTAGCCGACGCCGACACCGAACAGCAATCGGCCCTTCGACAGCACGTCGATGCCGGACAATTCCCCCGCCAGCACCACCGGGTTGCGTTGCGCCAGCAGGATGATGCCGGAGCCGAGCTTGATCCGTTCCGTGACGCCCGCAGCAAAGGATAGAGCCGCTACGGTGTCGAGCATCGGGAATTCCGGGGGGATCGGCGAGGGTGGTGCCTGGGGATCGATCGCGACGACGTGCTCACCGGTCCACGCGGATTCGAACCCGCACGCTTCGAGGGTGGTGAGTATCCGACGCATGGAGTCGGGTACGCACAGGGGTCCGTTGTTGAACCCGAAATAGCCGATCTTCATGAGTCAGTCCTCACCGACGACGATCATCGCGTCGCGTAAAGCGCTGAGCTTAACCCGAAATCTATGCGCTGGGAGCCTCGTACTCGGTGTCGTGCTTGAAGAACCACTCGTGGCCTTTCAGCATGTAGTCCCAATACATGATCGGCAGTCCGGTCTTCTTCACCCACCACATGGTGGCGCGCTCCTTGCGCGGATCGAGCGGGAACGTAGGCGTTACCTTGCCGCCATAGATGAACTCAGCGAGGATCACTTTGCCGTAGGCGGTGGTCAGCGGGCAGGAGCCGTAGCCGTCGTAACCTTCGTCCAGTTGCCCGCCGTCCAGCAGATGCAGCAGATTGCGCACTACCACGGGCGCCTGTTTGCGTACTGCCGCGGCGGTCTTCGAGTTGGGGGTGGAGCCCGCGTCGCCCAAACTGAACACGTTCGGGTAGCGCGTGTGCTGCATCGTGTGCTGGTGCACGTCGACGTAACCGCCCTCGTTGGCGAGCGGACTCGATTTGATCGCGTCCGGGGGACTTTGATACGGCGTGACGTGGATCATGTCGAAATCCATGGTCAGCTGTTCACCCTCGTGCTCACCGCTTAGCACGTCGAAGGTCGCCGTCTTGCTGTTGCCGTCGACGGCTACCAGGTTGGTCTGGAAGTGCACGTCGATGCCCCAACGCGCGGCCACCTTGTCGAGTTCCGCGGCAAACAGCGGGACGGCGAACATGGCCGCGCCGTGGGTCAGAAAATGCAGCTTGCAGCTATCGAGGATGCCGCGCCCCTTGAGGTGGTCGGCCCCAAGGTAGGCAATCTTCTGCGGCGCGCCCGGGCACTTGAACGGCAACGGCGACTGGGTGAACAGCACCGTTGCCCCCGTATCGAGCCCCTTGAGGCAACTCCAGGTGTATTCGGCCTGGTCGGGCGAGTAGTTGCTGCAAACGCCGTTGCTGCCGAGGGTCGCGCTCAGGCCCTCTATCTTCTCCCAGTTGAGTTCCAGGCCCGGACACACTACGAGGTAGTCGTAGGTGACGGAATCGCCGAAGGCGAGTGTTACGGCGTTGCCGTCCGGATCGAAGCTCGCAGCGGCGTCGTGAATCCAGGTGACACCGGGCGGGATCAGCGTGCGTTCTTCGTGACAGGTTTTGCTCAGTTGGTAGACGCCGGCCCCGACCAGGGTGAAGGCAGGTTGATAATAGTGCTGCTCGGACGGCTCGACGATCGCGATGTCGAGCGTTCGCCCTCCGGGCTTACGGCGCAGGCTGGCAGCGACCGTAATACCCGCGGCGCCGCCGCCGATGATCAGAATCTGATGGTGCTTCGACGTGGTCATGGTTCCCCCTTATCCAGCGTGGTGTGCTAGAGATCTCTGAATGGAAGGGCCAGGCGCGACCATTGAATGAGGCCGCCCGCAACATTGGCCACTTCCTCGAATCCTGCGTTCAATAGAATCTCCGCGGCCATCGACGAGCGTTTACCGGACTGGCACACGGTGACGATGGGGCGGTCGTGCGGTATCTCGTCGAGTCGCTTGCGAACTTCGTCCAGCGGAATCAGCGCCGCTCCGTTCAGATGCCCGAGTTCGCCATCGAACTCTTCCGGACTTCTGACGTCGAGGACGTACAGCTGATCGAGGTGCCGGGCGACCCAGTCGGGACGGATCTCCGGTATCCCGGCAAAGGTCACCGTCACCGGCCCCCAGGTGATTTCTTCCGGCAGCGCATCGTGGTCCGGACGGCCGCACTTGAGGTTCGACGGCACGGCGATATCGATCAGCTTCGGATGCGCGAGCCCCAGGTTGTCCATGTAGCCAACGAAGTCTTCCTCCTTGGCCTCGCCGCCGATCCGGGGATTGAAGCGCTTCTCTTCGGCCACGGTGGAGACGGTCCGGCCGAAATAGTCGTGACCGGGATATATCAGACAGTCCTCAGGCAACGTGAAGATCTGCTCGCGGATGCTTTGCCACATGATGTGCGCGCTGCCGCCCTGGAAATCGGTACGCCCGGCGCCGCGGATCATCAGGCAATCGCCGGTGAAGGCCATAGTCTCGTCGTTAGTCACATAGGTGATGCAGCCATCAGTGTGCCCGGGTGTGGCGCGCACCTGCAGGGAGCAATCCCCATAGGCGAGGACATCGCCGTGGTCCACCAGCACGTCCACGCCTTCGGCACCGGCGTGTTTGGACATCACGATTTCGGCGCCCAGGACCTTGGCCAACACCCATGCGCTGGTGACATGATCGGCATGCACGTGGGTGTCCAATACGTACAGGATGTCCAGCTGCAGTTCGCGGATCAGGGCAGTGTCTCGGGCGTGTTGCTCGAACACCGGGTCGATGATTACCGCCTGGTGGCTCTGTTCGCAGCTAAGCAAATAGGTGTAGGTCGACGAGACCGGGTCGAACAGCTGGCGAAAGATCATCGCGTTCCCCCGAATGCGACGCAGCCGACAGACAAGGGAGTCTAGCGCGGGAGCAAAGATTTGGACATCCATCATCTTTCGGGACACCCATCATCTCTGTGGTGTTCGGTGAGATGATAAACGTCGAGATATTTGCCATTTTGGCGAGGGTCGAACGGATGAGCGAAATCGAGGCGAGCGGGCCGAATGAAGCCCAGATTGAATACTGGAACAGTTGGATGGGGGAACGTTGGGTTCAGAACCAGGAGGATCTGGATCAGTTGTTGGCACCGCTCAGCGAAGCAGCGATCAGCGCGGCCGGTGTACGTCGGAACGAGCGGGCACTCGATGTCGGCTGCGGCTGTGGGGCGACTTCGCTGGTGATGGCGGACCGGGGCGCCATCACAACTGGAATCGATGTTTCCCGGCCTATGCTCGAGCATGCGCGCACCCGGGCCGAAGGCCGTTCGAACCCGGAGTTCGTATTGGCTGACGCGGCACTGCATGAGTTCAATGGTGACTTCGATTTACTGTTCTCGCGCTTTGGGGTGATGTTTTTCGTGGAACCGGTTGCGGCGTTTGCCAACCTGCGGAGCGCGTTGCGGTCTGGCGGACGTGTGTGCTTCCTTTGCTGGCAGCCGGCGGATCGCAACCCCTGGGTGTCGGTACCCATGGCCGCGGTACTGCCGTTCCTGCCACCCTCGGAGCCGGTGGATCCGAGGGCCCCCGGACCCTTCGCGTTCGGGGATGCGGATTACGTGAGCGACATTCTGACGCAGGCTGGGTTCGATGACGTACAGGCAGCGCCCTTGGAGCGCCCGCTTTCACTGGGCCAGAACGCCACGATCGCCGCGGAGTTTGTCACCCGCATTGGCCCGGTGAGTCGGGTGCTGGTGGACCTGGACGAGGCGCGTCGTAATGAGCTGGTGGCTGAAGTACGGACAACGTTGAGCCCGTACGAGCGTGCCGAAGGCGTCGCGCTGGGCGCTGCCTGCTGGATCGTCACCGCGGTCAATCCGTGAGATAGGGCCGACGATAACGCTGGCTCTGTCGTGATCTGCGTCGGACTCGCCGTAAAAAACGCACTACTCTCAAGGCGCAGGTAAACCATTGGAGGAAGAACTATGGCCGCACAGTCCTTTGCCGAACGGGATCGGGTACTGCTTGTCGCCAACGGTATCGGTTTGTGGATTACGGCGGTGCTGGTCGGCTGGATGTACATGTTCATGCTGCTCGGTGAGATCGAGTTGTTTCCGCTGATTCCTTCGATCGACGTGCAGATTCCGGGCGAAGCACGGGGTTGGAACATGGCGCACCTCGAAGGCGTCACCAACGGTCTGTTGCTGATGGCGATTGCAGCCATTGCGCCGCTGCTGGTACTCGGTGCGCGGCAACGACGTTGGCTGTTCTGGTCAGCGGTGGTCACTGGTTGGGGTTTTACCGTCCCGGCCTGGGCGAACGCGCTTGCGGGAACCAGGGGGCTCGCCTTCGACGGTGGTCCGTTTGAGGGAGGCATCGCAAACAGCGTCATCTATCTGAGCGGCTGGCCCCCGGTGCTTGCCGTGCATTTGGTATTCGCGCTGCTGGTGCTTGGTGTGATTCAGAAGTTCAAATCGCTGGCGGACGCCTGAATCTGTCGGCGAATGCGCCCGCGGAAATCAAGCAAGACCATAAGTACGGCGACGTAAAGCATCTGTTTATACTGGTACGTTCCCAGGTGATTCCAGGATGAAATCGATGGCGGAAGCGACAGTCAATGGCGTGCGGTTGGTCTACGAACAGCGTGGTGAGGGCACGCCCCTGCTGATGATCTGTGGCACAGGGCAGACGGCCGCGATGTGGGAGCTGGGCAATCTACTGACAACGATCCAGGACGCCGGCTGCTCAGTGGCGACCTTCGACAACCGAGGAATCCCACCGTCGGAGTGCCCGGAGCCGCCGTGGACCACCGGGGACATGGCGGACGATGCCATCGCCCTGATCGAGCATCTCGAGATCGGCCCGTGCCATTTGCTGGGTGCATCACTGGGCGCGAACATCACCCAGACCGTGGCACTGAAGCGGCCGGATCTGGTGCGTTCGGCGATTTTTCAGGTCGGTGGCGGCAACTTCACGCTGGCGGCGCGGCTGATGCTCGAAGGACATCTCGAACTGATGAACCAGGGTATAGAACTCCCGAAAGCTCTGGGGCAGGCGACGATGCTGGATTCCGCGTTGACTGCAGCGCAGCGCCAGGACGATGCGACGGTCGAACAGATACTGGAAGTGACGGCAGGATTGACGTCATCGTTTGGCCCCGGCGGGCAGCAAGGTCAAACCGGGGCGAATGTCGCCTGGTCCAAGGAAGATCATTTGGCCGAGCTGGCCGACATGTCCGTGCCGTGTCTGGTGCTCGCCGCAGAACACGACGTGTTTTTCCCTCCCGCCAACCTCAAACGTGTCGCGGAGACGATACCGGATGCCCGGTATGTGGAGATACCCGGGTCGGCGCACATCACGACTGACCCTGCGGGGGCCAAGGTGATCACCGATGCGGTCCGCGAGTTCCTGAGCAGCCAATGATCAGCCCAAACACGTGAATATCGGCGCGCTGCCGGGCGGGCTTGCGAGGCTCGAGTTCGACAATCGCTTCACCTGCGAGCTGCCGGCCGATCCCGAGACGGACAACACGCGCCGCCAGATTCGGGAGGCTTGTTATTCGCGCGTGCTGCCGACCACGGTTGCCGCGCCCACGTTGGTTGGATATGCCCGCGAAGTGGCCGAGGCGTTGGGGTTGTCGGAAAAAGATTGTACCTCCGAGGCGTTCGCGGCGATCTTCACCGGCAATCGCCTGTTGCCCGGCATGGACCCCCACGCCACCTGCTACGGCGGCCATCAGTTCGGCACTTGGGCGGGCCAGTTGGGCGACGGCCGGGCAATCATTCTCGGGGAGGTGGTAAACGCCGCGGGTGAGCGCCATGTCCTGCAGTTGAAGGGCGCGGGACTCACGCCTTATTCACGTAGCGCCGACGGATTGGCCGTGTTGCGCTCCTCGGTACGCGAATTTCTGTGCAGCGAAGCCATGCACCACCTGGGTGTACCGACCACGCGCGCGCTCAGCCTGACCCTGACGGGCGAGCAGGTGATGCGCGACGTGCTCTACGACGGTAATGCCGCGCTGGAACCGGGTGCGGTCGTGTGCCGGGTTGCGCCGTCTTTCACGCGGTTCGGACATTTCCAGATGCTGGCCGCGCGCCAGGAACACGCCCTGCTGAAGACGTTCCTCGACTACACCATCGACACCGACTTCCCGCACCTCTCGAGAGAGGTGCCGGAGAAGGATCGCTACCTCGCCTGGTTTGTGGAGGTCAGTCGTCGCACGGTGGAAATGGTGGTGCACTGGATGCGCGTCGGCTTCGTCCACGGCGTGATGAACACGGACAACATGTCGGTGCTGGGACTGACGATCGACTACGGCCCCTACGGATGGCTTGAAGACTACGACCCCAACTGGACGCCCAACACCACGGACGCGGCCGGCCGGCGCTATCGATTCTCCCACCAACCGGCGGTGGCGCAGTGGAATCTGGTGCAGCTCGCAAACGCAATTCTCCCCCTGATCGACGAGGCAGCGCCTCTGGAACAGATCTTGAGTGATTTCCAGGAGCAGTACGTGTCGCTGTGGCAGACGATGATGGCCGCCAAGCTGGGCCTGCAACGCTTCGAACCAGACACGGATGCGGACCTCTTCACCGAACTCGACGTGGTGCTCCAACTCACCGAAACGGACATGACCTTGTTCTATCGGCGTCTCGCATCGATTGATGTGGACGGTTCGGGAGCCGACGCGCTCGAGGCCTTGTTGGACGCGTACTATCAACCGGAAGAACTCCAGGGCGAGGTGCGTGATCAGATCGAAGCGTGGCTGACGAGTTATCTCGGCCGTGCCCGGGCGGACGCGCGCGAGAGAGATGAACAGCGCAACGCCATGAATGCGGTCAACCCCAAGTACGTGCTGCGCAACTACCTTGCGCAGCTCGTGATCGACAAAGCCGAACAAGGCGACTACTCGATGGTGTACGAGGTGCTGGAGCTGCTGCGCCGGCCCTACGATGAGCAACCTGAACACGAACAGTTCGCGGTGAAGCGGCCCGATTGGGCGCGGTCCCGGGTAGGCTGCTCGCAGTTGTCCTGCAGTTCCTGAATCACCTCAGGACCATTTGGTCTGTCTGATGAAGGATCCTACGCAGCCGCGAGGAATGTTTCGCATCGCGCTCGCGATGAATCCTCGTTCGGAATGGCCGCACACAGGTCGTTTACCGCGGTCCGAATCGCGTCCAGTTGCGCGTCGTAGTCGCCGTTGGAGTTCCATTCGAGAAGCTGCTCTTCGAGCTGCGTGATGCGCCGCGCGGTGCGGTGGTAGAACACGCCGACACTACGCTGGAGCTCTTCGAACAGGTTCACGGTCTGTGCTTCGATGGTTGCGGCATCGCCGGGCGTGAGTCTGATCAGGCCGGCGACGTAGTTTTGGCCCCATTGGAAACGCGTTGCCGGTCCGCGCGAGCCCTCGTGAGCGCGTTTCAGCCAAGCGAGTGCTGCGGCGCTGTTGCCATCCTCCTCCGCCAGTTCCGCAAGTCCGCTCATAAAGTAATAGGGCTGTTTCGAGCGCTCGATTTCGCGCAATAGCAGCGCCTCGGCGTGGTCGTCCAGTCCGGCGGCGATCAGCACGTTGGCGGCGGCGTTGATCACCGCCTGGCGCTCATGCGGTGTCGTGGTTGTCGCGTCCGCCCAGGCTACCCGGGAAAGGATTTCCGCTTCCAGTGCGTCTGAAACAGGCGCGTCAGGGTCGTCGATCTGCTCGAGACTGCGCTTGCCCATGCTGGCATACAGGCGATCGGTGGGGAACGCCTCTTCATCGGCGGCAATCAGATCGAACGCGCTGCGCAACGCGTCGACCAGTGCAGTTCGCTCGACGCTCTTGGGGTCGGTGAACGTTGCCGCGAACTCGTCGCCGAAGCGAATCAGTGTCATTGCATTGCTCCGGATGGCATCCGGGTTCGCAAGAATCACGATCAGTTGGGCGAGTGCGACCTGTTGGTCATCCATCGACAACGGTACCGGGTTGTCGTCGCGGGCTGCCGCGCGCACGGCGTATTCGAGGTATAGAAGATCCAGCCGCGGTCCATCCGGGTGGTCTTTGCCGCACTGCTGCGCGGCGGACCGAAACAGCAACGTGGAGTCCTGCTCCGCCAGAATCCGGTCGTTGTCCTGCTCCCAGGAGTAGTAGGCGAAGAGCGTGCAGTCGCGTGCATCGGGTGGTTGGCCTGCGGCGATGCTGAGCGCGATGTCGGTCAACGGGCGCAGGCTGCTCATCGCCAGGTCCAGCACTTCGGCAAATGCTTGAATATCGATCCCGTTGGGAATGCGGGTGATCTCCTGGCCGCCAGGCGAGAAGACGATCATCGTGGGATAGCCCATCACGGCGAACTGCTCCCCGTAGCGCTGCGCATCTTCGGTATCGCCATCCAGGTAAACGGGGATGAACAGCTCGGATCGCTCCCGAAACTCCCGAGTCTTGAACACCGTCGCCTTGATCGCGTGACACGGCGGGCACCACTCCGCGCCCCAGTACAGGAAGAGGGGCTTGTTCTGTTCGGCCGCCAGCGCGAAGGCACCCTCGACATCGCCGTTCAGCCACTGGATGCCGGTACCGTCATCGAAGTACTCGAGGGTCGGGGACGATGGGGTGGGTGCGTTGCCCGACTCGCTGCATCCGCCAAGGGAGAGAAGCAGCCACGTGACGCAGACCACGATCGCCGCCCTGAATCGGATCACGCCTGAAATTTCTTGCTCAACGCGAATGAGGGGCCTCCTTCGCAGTAAGCATAGACCAGAACGTGGCTCCTTTACTCTCGACGAATCGCTGCCCAGGGTGACCTCATTGAAAAACAAGGAATTGGACATCCATCAAAGTTTGGGACACCTATCGTCGCCCGGGCCACCTAGCCGGATCGACATCCAGACCCAATATCGCCATCACTGGGTTGACGCTATTGAAGGGCTGCCGAGCTTCGGGTGTTTCCGCCGCCGGACGTACTGATGGACAGTATTTAGCTGGGGCTTCGTCCGTGGCCGCCCCGCTCGCCTCTGCGAGCCCTCGCTGCAGTACGCTCCTCGTCGCTCATCGACTTCCAACGTCTGCGCATCTCGGAGCGCTTTGCGTCGGGTTCCTCGGCGCTCATGGATTCCCATCGGCCCCGCATTTCCCGATGTTTCGCCTCACGTTCCTCCGGCGACATCGTTTCCCACGCCGCGCGTCGCTGTTCCTGGGATTTCTGGTCGCCGTGAGCAAGAACGGGCATGCAGATGAACGCCAATGCAAGCGCAACACCCGCGCTGAGGTTTCTTGTTAGTGATCCGGAAGCAGTAAACATCTTCAAAGGTCCTTATCGTTGTCTTAGACCCTATAACGCAGCATGTGGATACTGGTTGACCTTGATGACGTTCGCTCAGATCGACCGATGTGGCCCCCGTGGCGCCAGCCGCCCGCGCCCGGGAACTGCAGTGATCTCACCCGCCTCTGCTACGACTTCTCCGCGGCTGATCGTCCAGCGGGGCCAGCCCGTGACTTTCCAACCGTCGTAGGGGGAGAAGTCAGAGCGACTGTGCATCGACTTGCCGTCGACGGTTCGGGTGGCGTGCGGGTCCCACACCACCAGGTCGGCGTCCGCCCCGACGGCGATGGTGCCTTTGCGCGGATACAGACCGAACAGCTTGGCGGCGTTGGTGGACGTCACCGCAACGAACTGCTCGAGGCTCAGGCGACCGCTGTGCACGCCCGATGAGTAGAGCATCGGCAGGCAGGTCTCCAGGTCGGCGACCCCTTGTTTGAACTCGGCCGGGTTATCGACCGCTTCCAGCTTATCGGCCAGCATCCACGGTGCGTGGTCAGTCGCCAGGGTATCGATTCCACCCAGTTGCAAACCGGCCCACATCGCATCCACGTCGACGGAATCACGCAGGGGCGGCGCCCCGGCGTACTTCGCACCTTCGGCTTCGTCGAAACGCTCGCGCGTGAGGTGTAGATACAGCGGCCGGGTCTCTACGTAAATTGGCAAACCACGACGGCGTCCGTCGCGACACGCAGCCAGCGCCCGTTCGCTGGAGAGGTGCACCACGTACACCGGACAGCCCGTCGTCTCCGCGAATCCCACCGCGCGTTGGGTCGCAACCACTTCGGCCTGCAACGGCCGCGAATCGGGGAAGTAGCGCGCCTCGGTGTGGCCGTCTGCAAGCAGCAACTTGCAGCAGCAGTCGATAATGGCTGCGTCTTCGCAGTGAATCAACGAGATGCCGCCGGCTGATGCGACCCGCTGCATGGCGTCGAGATACGCGGGAACGTGTTTGTCGAATCGATGAAATGACAGAAAGATCTTGATGGACGTATGGCCCTGCGCATGCAGCGGCGCGATGCTTTCAAGGTTCTTCTCGTCCGGATCCATCAGTACCGGGTGCAGGAAATAGTCTGTCAGGGCCATGCGGTCGGCTTCCGCGCTGTCGTGCGCGATCGCGTCGGCGAGCGTTTCGTTGTGCCCGGGAAAGCTGATGTTGCCGATGCTGGTGATTCCGCCGGCCAGCGCCGCACGCGTGCCGCTTTCGAAGTCGTCGACCCATGCCCAACCCTCGGCTTCACGGGTGGGTGGCGTCAGGTGCACGTGGGGGTCTATACCGCCGGGCGTGATGATCAGTCCGGATGCGTCGAGTTCCCGCGGGGCTTTCATCGGCCCGCCGAGTTGGACGATTTCTCCGGCCTCGATACCGATATCGACCCGCGAACTGCCACCCACGGTTACGGCTGTTCCGTTGCGAATTACCAGGTCCATGTCAGGTGCTTCTTCGGGAGGGAGACCTGACCATAGTAGAACTCGGCGCATTAGGGGAGCCCGCCGACTCCGTCGCTGTGTTGGAATTGTGAGACACTCGAAGGCACCACGCACGAGGAACATAGGACGCTTGCAATGCAGTTGGACGGAAAAATCGCCGCGATCACGGGTGGTACAGCCGGCATCGGTCGCGGAATTGCCGAGGCATTTCTTGCCGAGGGGGCCAGCGTCACGCTGATGGCGCGCAATGAAGAGAAGGGCCAACGTGTGCTGGACGAGTTGGGGGTGGGTGAACGTTGCCGCTTCATTCGCGGTGATGCGATGGTGCAGGCAGATGTGGAAAGGTTTGTCGATGCCACGATAGACCAGTTCGGCCGGATTGACGTGCTGGTGAACAATGCCGGTGGCGCAGGGGACATGCAGCCGGTGTACCAGTTGTCTGACGAGGAGTTCGATAGTTGCATGAAATGGAACGTCTATTCGACGTTCTGGGCGAGCCGCCGCGCGCTGCAGTCGATGATCGCGCAACAGTGGGGACGCGTAATCAACATCTCCTCCACTGAAGGCAAGGTTGGTAAGCCGGTGTTCACGGCCTACACGACGGCGAAACACGCGGTCAACGGCATGACCAAATCCATGGCCCAGGACGTAGGCACGATGGGCGTTACGGTGAATGCGATCTGCCCCGGGTTGGTGATCACGGACATCGTCAAAGACAACGGTCCTGCGACCGCCAAGTCGATGGGCCTGAGCTTCGATGAGATGGTGGATCTTTTCGCCCAGGAATCCGCCATCAAACGGCCTAACACGGTCGAGGAGGTTGCGGCGATGGCGGTGTTGCTGGCGTCCGACGCCGGTGCCGGAATCACCGGTGCCACGCTGAGTGTCGATGGTGGGAGCGCGCCCTACTAACCTGCGAACGGCGGATCGCTACTGCGACGCTGGATGGGTGGAATACTAACGTACACTTGGCCGTTGCTGGAATGAGGGCGAACCATGATCACGCTGTATGGCCGACGCTCTTCCTGCAACGTGCAGAAAGCGATGTGGGTGTTGAACGAGCTGGACGTGGCCCATGAGCACATCGAACTGGGGGGTGATTTCGGCGGGCTCGATGCGCCGGAGTTTCTGGCCATGAACCCCCACGGTCGCGTGCCTGTGCTGCGCGACGACGATGTCGTGGTTACCGAAAGCGATGCCATCGTGCGCTACGTCGCCGCCTGTTACGGGGAAGGCGTTTTGTGGCCAACGGATCCAGCGCAGCGGGCGGCCATCGATCAGTGGCTCGGCTGGACCACGACGACCTTGCAACCACCGTGGATCGAACTTTTCTGGCGCCTGGTGCGAACGCCCGTCGAGAAGCAGAATCCCAAGTTGATAGCACGGCTGACGGCTGCATCGATCGCCCAGTTCCAGTCACTCGAGGCGCAACTCGTGCACCATGCCTACATTGCGGGCGAAGCGTTCAGCCTGGCCGATATTCCGGCGGGCATGACGCTCTATCGGTGGTTCGAGATGGAGATCGACCGGCCCGCCATGCGGCATGTAGAGCGCTGGTACGAAGCGTTGCAGGAACGTCCGGCGTACCAGGCGTCGATCTGCATTCCGTTTCCGGAACTGGTCGGTAAACTGGAATACTAGGAACAACGGTAAAGCGTAAGGGGGCGACCAGGTCACGCGCATGGCCAGGATCTGGAACGCTCCCTGGGCTCTGAACGAGTTGAGCTGGTCGTAACTGCGGGAACCTGGCATGGCCGATTCTGGTGTCTACGTGTTCGAGCGGGTCCAGGGACCGGGAAGGACTTCGCGGGAAGTGCACGACGCCACGAGGTCCACGGTGCAAAGCGAACTGGATGCGTGTGGGGGCCATCTGTGGGGTGAATTCAACGGGCTCTTCGGGGTGGGGTCCAACGAGCGGTTTGTGGTCAGTTGGGTTCCGGAAGACGCGCTGGAGGGCACGAGCTTGATGTGGTCTTCGGCGCCCGACATCGCTGTGCTCGAGCGGCATGTTCTGGTCCCAACCGTCAGGCCGTCGAGCCCGCAACCCCTGTCGGAACCAGGGTTGTACGTGTTCCGTTTCTTTGTTGTCGACAATGTATCGGTCGATGAAGTGACGCGATTGTCGCAGGAGGCGTGGACCACCTTCGAGGCGACCAGCGACTACCGCGCCGAGCCAAAGGCATTGTTCTGCCAGGCGGACCGCGACGCCGAGCGCGGGGTGATGCTGCTGGTGACCTGGTACGACGGCTTCGGATCCTGGGAGACGTCGAGACAACCGGCACCGGCGGCGCGCGAGAATTTCCTGCGCCGTCACGAGTTGACCCATGGCACCATCGCGTATGCAACGCGTCTGGTGATCGGCGAACCGTAGTCTCGGCTCACGCCGAGGCGGCTTCAGCGAACCCGGGTCAGCGGTAGAATATGTGGCCGCCGATTCGTACGGTGCGATCGCGGCTTCTCAACCAGGGTGATTTGATTGCGGTGCTGTGAAAGAACAGCGCGCCGTGCGTCGGATCCTTCGGACGCACTCGAAGCATATAGTCGGCGGTGGTGAGTGCGGTGTTCCATTGCGGACGAGCCCGCGGCACGTCGCTCTTGCCATCGCACCACCACGAGAACTGGCAGGGCGGCGATTCGCCTCCTTGCCTGACCACCGCGCAAGCGCGGTTGGGAAAATCACGGCTCGCCACCCGGTTCAACACGACCGAGCCGACGGCGAGCATGCCGCGCTCACCTTCGCCGCGGGCTTCCCAGTACATCGCAAGCGCCAGGCATCGTTGTTCCGCGGCGTCGACCTGGCGTGAACTCTCCCGCGTGGCACGGGTAGACGGGGTGGATGCGCAACCGGCGATCAGCGCCGAAACCAGAATGATTGCAACGTAATTTTGCATGGGTGCCATGACCTCGGGGTCATCGTAGATGAGCTATAGCGCGGATTAACGCGACCCCGGTCACAACTTCGTGCGCGCGGTGCGGCGTTCAGGGTTCAGACAGTTTCGATTCATTCTCGGTTCAGGCGCCACAACGCATTCTGACGTCGCATCCTGCTGGAAAAGGACCAGACGATGAATACAGCCAGACAATCTGTTGTTACCAGAGACGTTGCGCTCAGACACCGCGCGAAATGGCTTGCCACGGCGGGGCTTGCGTTGAGCCTGACGATTCCGTTGAGCGCCAGCGCCGGCCACGATGGCGACGCGGCAATCAACCTGCTGGTCGGCGCGACGGTCGCCTACGCGCTGATCGACGCAGTGGACGGGTTCGACAACGATCGGAACCGGCGCCATGGCGGCGGTCATCGGCGCAAGCATCGCTCTGCCCGGCACGACGATGCGCATCGCTATTTCCGCGGCGGTTATCGCCACGGCGATTACCACTGGCGTCACTATCTGCACCAGGAGCGCCACCATCGCGGGCATGCGCTCCGACACGGCTACCGGCACGCCTATGAGCATCAGCCACGCACCTATGCGCCCCACTGGTACGCCCACCGCTGATCATCAACGGGGTGCATCTGGAGAAAAAAGGGGGTGAAACAAGGGCCAGCGTGGCTGGCCCTTGTCTCGTGGAGCAACCGCGTGCAAGGAGATTGGAAGCATTCCAATCTATTTCCCGGATCCGCCCTCTGCGAATAACCGCAGCTCGTCTTTACCTTGTTCGGTGAGTCGATAGTGCCCGCGCGAGACGCGCTCAAACCATCCGTAGTGGTTCTTCTGAACAATGCTTGCGGCGTTCTTCATGCCGGTAATCTCCCTGATTGTCGGCAGCGGGCAATCCCCATGCTCGGCCACGCAGGCCGCCACCTGAAGCACCTGCTGTCTATAGGCTGTCATGATTTTTCGACCGGCAGTTCCGCCCGGGTTTGGATCGCCCTTCCGGTTCGTAAATTCGTCATGCAATGCTTTCGACTTTTCGGGTCGTTTGCGGGGTCGGTAAGGTCCGGGGTCCACCAACACATCGACCCTGGTTGTTCTGGGGCCAAAATAGACCTGAATCAGCCCGAGCCCCAACCGGCGACATAATTTTCTCACCGAGTTGTGGTGCTGGTTCAGTACGTTGCTGGAGGTAGAGGACGCAGGGACCGCCAGGTAAACCCTGTCCGATAACGCCAGGCGGTCGATCCCTTGCAAAAGGAGCTTGAGACTAAAGGACTTCTTCAGCTCAACCAACACGGTTTCCTTTTCTGGATGGGAGGCGACCAGATCCACGCCGTTGATCTCCCCTTTGACCGTGTAGTCTCGAGCCTCGAGGTAACGCTTGATCGGTTCGTACAGTTCGGTCTCAAATTGAACGGACATCGGTGGGCTACTGCCTTTCTCTCGGTTCCAGGGTTGGGATGAACCTGGGCGCGGGAAACTCCCCGCGGACCTGTTCGAACACCGTGGCGATATCGATGAGTTGCTGCTCCTCGCCGGGCTTCCCGATGAACGAGATTGCAACCGGCAGTTCGAGGATCAACCCGGCGGGGACGGTAATGCTGGGATAGCCGGAGACGGCCGCGATCATCGCGCTGTCCAGCAGGGAACGATCGCCATGCACCCGGTCAGTCTTCCACGCGGGCGCGTTCGAGGGGGCGATCAGCGCATCGAGTCGATGAGTGGCGAACAGTGCCTCCAGCCGAGTACGCACCAGCGCTCCGCTGGCCGCGAGCGCCGCCTTGTAGGCAGGGTCATCCAGCCCGTTTTTCGCTTCCGCGGCCAGGAACACGTCCTGACCGAAGTGCGGCATCACTGTTTCCGCATGGGCATCGTTGTAGGCGATGAGGTCGGCGAGTGAGGTCTGGGCTGCGCCCGAGGACTCCAGATACTCGTTCAGCCCGGCTTTGAACTCGTAGAGCATAACCTCGAATTCCGCGTTGCTAATCGCTTCGTTCGTTCGCACCTTGATCGGGTCGATCAGTTCCGCACCGGCGTTGCGCAACATCTCCAACCAGCGATGATATTCGGCTTTCACGCGGGGGCGTTTATCAGCGCCGTAGTAGTCGCGGATCACACCGAGTCGCAGCCCGGAGAGGTCGGTGGCATCGGTGGTGTAGTCCACGGCATGGTCCAGCAATACCGTCAGCAGGGACGCCGCGCCTGCGACCGTGCGCGCCATGGGGCCTGCGGTATCCTGGCTGGCCGCGATGGGAATGATGCCCTGCTGACTGACCAGACCAAGGGTCGGTTTGATGCCGACTACGCCGTTCAATGCTGCCGGACAGACAATCGATCCATCGGTCTCGGTTCCGACGGCCAGCGGCGCAAGTCGCGCGGCGACGGCGACGGCTGAACCGCTGGACGAGCCGCAGGGATTGCTGTCCAACACGTAGGGGTTGTGGGTCTGGCCGCCGAGGCTGCTCCAACCGCTGATCGAATCCGAGGCCCGAAAGTTCGCCCACTCGCTGAGATTGGTTTTGGCGAGAAGTACCGCGCCCGCGGCGCGCAACCGCGCGACCAACGGTGCATCCGCGGCGGCGTGATGTTCGGCCAGTGCAAGCGACCCCGCACTGGTGGCCAGCGAATCGGCGGTATCGATGTTCGCCTTCAGGACCACCGGCATGCCGTGCAGTGGGCCGATCGGACCGTGTTCGGCAAACGCCCGATCCAGGCCGCGTGCAATCTCGAGGGCGTCGGGATTGACTTCGATGATCGCGTTGACGGCTGGCCCGGCTTGGTCCAGCGCCTCGATACGCGACAGGAACACCTCGCTGACACGTTCAGCGGTTAGCGCGCCCTCGGCCAGGTGCTGCTGTAATGCTGGCGCAGGCAGCGCCGTGATCTCCTCGGGACTGAGCGCTTGGTCCATAGTCGTGGTACACGCGCCCAAATGCACAGACGACTGCGAGCGCTACTACGATTGCGATGGGCGTAGCGTACGCCTGGATCGTCCGCGGTTCATTCACACCTGGTGTATCCTCGGTCGTACACACACGATTCCAGCCAACGGATAGCGACATGAAACTGACAGTCGACAAGGGATTTTTTCGGACCAAAGAAGATGTCCTGGACGATATCCGTGCGTCAGGCTTCTGGCCGACCACCTATATCTCCGATGCGTCACCGGAGTTGCCGCTGCACTGGCATGATGGCGACATCATCGGCTACGTGATGGAGGGGGAGACCTACCTGTTGGATGAAAACTCCGAACGCATTCCGCTGCAGGCCGGCGATCGGCTCAATATTCCAGCGGGCGCGGTGCACGCAGAGGGAGAAGTCACCGACAAAGTGGTCTACATCGTTACGATGCGAAAATGCATCCCGATGATGGAGGGGCTGATGATGCTGGACCCGGCAGCCTATCCCGACCCGACCCATCTTCAGCTGGATCCGGCATTGCTTGCCCAGTTGATGCCCTCGAGTTCCTGACGGTACCTCGAGTCAGGTCTGTCCCTCCGCGGGGGGCCTGGCACCGATGGATGGCGGTTCGATGCCCAGGCGCTGCGCCGCGGTGTCAACCAGATAACGCGCCAATTCGGCGACCGCCTGCGGCAGTTCGAAGGCCGAGTGGTCGTGCAACGCCTGCAACTCTCCGGCGAAACGTCGTAGATGCTCCACATTGGCCTGATCGAGAACCCGAGCCGTGATCCGAACCAGGTTGGGCGAGACGTCGTACCAGGGCAGGTTGTCTTCGCGCATCGCCAGGTTTTCGTACATCGCCAGCGCCACGGTCAGGTCGGTATCCACCATCAGCGAGTGCCAGGGTTCATGGTCCAGGAACTGCTCGAGATGTTTGCGGGTGGCGTTGGCGAGCGGGGTAATCCCGGGCAGGTCCATTTCCTGGGACAGGTCGACCATGATGCAGAAATCGGACATATCCTGTTCGGCCAGCGCGCCGAGGGCCTCCTCTGCGCCTTCGGACAGACCGCGGGACAACAGAAACTCTACTTCATCGCGCAGTTCGCCCGCGCGCTCGGTAAACGCCGCGGCGTCGGCCTCGTCGTGCGCGACCTGCTGGTGGGTCAGATCACGCCAGGTCCAGAACCGGATCAGATGGTTGGTGGATGGGATCTGCTCGCTCATGACGATCTCCGGTCTGGTCGGTTGATCAGGTTACGCCTATGAGCGGGAAGTGCGCTACGACGTCCTGCGATTCCACGGTGGTCATCCCCCGACCAGAGGAGCGAAAGTCTAACGAATGAGGGCGGGTCCAGCTTGCCAGAGCATCAGCGGGGTGAGTTCGGCGAGCGAAGTGAAATCCTGATCGCGGCTGAGCATGGTCAGCTCGTGTTCGATGCACAGCTGGGCCAGCAGCGCATCGATGGTTGCGATCTGCACGCCACGGCGCCGGCAGGCATTGCGCAATCGCGCCGCTTCGATGTAGTCCTTTCGTTTCGGCGCCAGAAACGGAATTGCCGCAAATTGACGAACGATCTGCTCAGCGGATTTTGGTTTCGTAAAGCCCTGTAGTAACTCCTGCAGTACGATACCGGTGGTATAGACCCCTTCGCCGGCTTCCAGGGCCAGGTCCAGGCGAACCACTTCGGGTCCAGGGGCGCCCTCACTGCGTCGAAAAGCCATCGACCAGACGCTGGTGTCGACGAACAGGTTCATCGGCGCCTTCGATCGGCCTTGTAGTCCACCTCGTCATTCCAATCGAGTTTGCCGAACAGTTCTCTCAGCTTTTTCTGTTCTCTGCGTGCGATGAATTCCTCGAGCGCCCTGGTGACGGCTGCTTTCTTGGTTCGCTCGCCGCTCAACTCCAGCGCACGATCAATCAGTTTCGGGTCCAACGAAAGATTCGTGGCCATTGTGTGATTCTCTACACATCGGTTCACACAATATACGCCGATTCGGCACCCGAGGGAGGACCTGGGTGTCAGCTTACGGGGAAAACGGCTCGATGAAGCGGATGTTGTCCTTCTCCAGCCCGTCCTGAACGACGCTCAGTCCACCGGTCTTGATCATCCACTCCAGCCGATGGTCGCGGTACTCGCGTTTGAACAACCCCGCGTCCATCGCGGCTTTGACCTGATCCAGGCTGACGGCCGGACTGTCGAATGCCACGGCGGCGGCGGCTTCCGCACATTCGCGGACGCTGTCGCGGGCATTGGCGCGGGCGTGCCAATCGGCCAGGCTCGAGCCCGGCTCCGGCGTGAAGTCGAAACCGGCCGCACCATTCACATAGGGGATCACCGACAGATCGCCCCAGCCGAACCGGTCGCCGTTGAACCACTCGCGATCCGACAGCTGGCCTTCGAGCCAGGCAAACCAGGCGGCAACCTGCTCACCCGCCGTTGCCATCATCTGTTCGCCCAGCGCACCGGGTGCGCGGCCAAAATAGCGGATCTCGGACATACCCCAGTTGATGGCTTCGAAGTGCGTGTCCATGGTGTCTTCCAGCATGCGTACCCGGGCGCGTTCGGCGGGTTCGGCGGGCAGCAATGGCGGATCGGGCCAGCGCTCCTCGATGTATTCGAGGATTACCGTCGAATCGAACACGCGCACGTCGCCATCGATCAACGCGGGGACTTCGCCGCGGGGGCTCGCGGCCGCGAACTCTCCAGCCGTCACGCCGCTGCCGAGCGCGTCCGGCATGGGCGCTTCGAACGCGACACCCTTTTCTAACAAGGCGATTTTCACCTTCTGTCCGTAGGGCGACAGGGGGTGGTCATAGACGGTGACGGTGCTCACGTCAGTGGCCGCCGATCTTTTCACGCTTGATCTTGATGCCCGCGGCTTCGCGGTCCCAGGTGTCGGGCGTCACGCCTTCGGCCTTCAGCAGGTGCTTCTGCACTTTCGACGTCGGGGTTTTCGGCAGATCGTCCATCACCCGCACATAGCGCGGGATCATGAAGTGCGCCATGCGAGGTTGGAGGAATTCGAGCAGCTCGACCGGATCGAGGGTCTGATCCGGTGCCAGCGACACGCACACCATGACCTCGTCTTCGGAGACTTCGCTCTTCACCGCAACGGCGGCCGCTTCCTGAATTGCCGGGTGCATTTGCACCTCGGCCTCCACCTCGAAGCTCGAGATGTTCTCGCCTCGACGGCGGATCGCATCCTTGATCCGGTCGACGAAGTAATAGTTTCCCTCGTCGTCCATCCTGAAGGCATCGCCCGTGTGGAACCAGCCGTTGCGCCAGGCTTCCACGGTGGCTTCCGGGTTTTTGTAATAGCCGGAGTTCATGGCCCAGGTGCGGTCCGAGCGCAGGATCAGTTCGCCGACCGTGCCGATCGGCACCTCGCAGTCGTTGTCATCGACGATTCGCGCATCGAATCCCTCGCGCAGCGTGCCGGCGATGCCCAGCTGGGGCGGATTGGGTTCCGAGACGATCGGCGTCGAGATTTCGGTCATGTTGAACAGCGTGTACAGCTTGATGTCGAAGCGCTCTGCAAACTGCTTTGCGTCGTCTGCCCAGGGCACCATCAACGCCTGTTTCAATGTATGGAGCCTGTCCTGATCCGACGGGGGTTGCGCCAGCAGAAACGGCGTCATGACGCCGAGCAGCACACAGTAGGTGGATTGGGTCTCGTCGATGGTCTGCCAGAAGTTTTCGGTGCTGAAGGATTCCACCACGGCGACCGACGCGCCGTTGGACAGCATCGCGTATACCGGGCCCGTGCCACCCACGTGAAACAGCGGCAGCGTCATCATGAAACGATCATCGCCGGTGATGAAGGGGAGCGACTCGACATTCTGGGTCCAGATCTGCGTGTACGACGTGAGCACGCCTTTCGACGGTCCGGTGGTGCCCGACGTGAAGATGACGTAGGCGATGTCCCAGGGCTCGATGGGCCGTTCGAGGTCCGTGGGTTGCTGGTCCGGCTCGAGTACCTCGGCAGTATGGAACGCAAGCCGCGGGTCGTCCGGTGGCGCGCCCTCGAGAATCACCAGGTCTGTCAGCCAGTGCAACTCGACATCCTTGAGGCGCGGCGCGAGATCCGCGTGAACCACCCCGATCTTCGCATCGGAAAGCTGCACGACGTGTTCCAGCAGGCCGCCTTTGTACGCCAGGTTCGCCGGCACGTACACGGCCCCGAGGTAGTTGATGGCGAACCAGACCCGCAGGCAGTCTGCACCTGTGGGTAGCCAGCAGAACACGTGATCGCCCTGCTTGACGCCGAGGGCCTGCAGCCCGGCCGCCGTCTGTCGTACCTTCGCCAGGGTGTCCGCATAGGTCCACTGATTGCCATCGGTAAACACCGCAAACGGCGCATCGGGTATGTCCCGCGCGTGCTTTTCGAGGATGTGGCGGATGACGCAGTCATCGGGGCTTGGCATGCGTGGGTCGGTGGTGGTCATTGTCCTGCCTCGTAGTTGTCGGCGTCGTCGGGCTGGTCCGTGGCTAAGTGATGCGCAGCGCTTTCCACCAGGCCTGCATCACCACGGGGAAGCCTTCCGCATGCTGCTTCATCAGGTCGCTGGCGTCATCCGGCAGCGCCTGTGATTCGGTGGGCACCAGGCCCGACGCGCCCTGAATTGGATCCAGCCATTCGATGTCGATCGACTCGAGCATCGAGCCGAAATCCGGTGCTTCGTGGTGCGGGCTCGCCTGATGTCCAATGAACGATTGATAGTTGGAGAACGACTCCAGACAGTAATACGACCGCGGTTCCGCACCGCGCCAGTATTCGTAGCGGCGGCAATTTGCTTCGTGGGCGTGGGTTGCCTCCCACATCATGCGCGCTGTTTCTTCGAACTCCGCTTCCTTGCCCTCGAATATCTTGATCTTTGCCAGAAAGGTGGCCATGGGGTTCCCCTGTGTACGAATGCCAGAGTCTACCGAAAAACGGGGCGTGATCGGCGGTGCGGTGTTAGGGTGGATGGCCCCGATTTTCGACCCCCGGAGAAATTGATGCGCTGCTTTGTCGTGCGGACGCTCGTTCTGACGCTCGGTGTTGCGCTGGCGGGTTGCGAGTTTATTGGCGGCGGCGACACCATCGTCAAAGGCCACGACAACGTCGTCGTTACTGACGGCGTGGTTGACCGCGTGGCGGTCGCGCTGGCCAGTTTCGAGTCGACGCCGCGGGTCACTGATGAGGTTTTGCAAGCGCTGTACGAACAGATTCGTGAGCAGGCGTTGGCCGGGGATATGGACGCTACGCTGGTGGTATTGAAAGTCGCCGCGCTGCAGCGCAAGCCGAATGAGCCCGAGGGTTAAGGAAATTTACAATCCGACCAATGTTTTAGTGCACCAACAGGCGCACCATGAATCGCGTCATCGGTACGAGCGGGACGCATGACGTACTCACACCTCAATGGGCAGATCTTCAAGCGCGACGGGACGGTTTACCTCGTCATGGAAGCGAACGACTGGTCTTCGGATACCTTGAACGTACGAACCGTCGACGCGAGCAAGGCGATTTGTCAGATGCCGCGCGAAGAAATTCAACGCTACGTGGCGGAACGTAAAAAGCGCTAACGATCGGGCAGACCCTCTGCGCGTTTCAGGGGATCAGAAACGAACGCACCAGGGCGACGAACGGCTCGAAGGTTTCGCGCCGGATGTTGTGTCCGGCGCCTTCCAATTGGTGTGTCTGGATCACCTCATAGTCGGCGTCGATCTGCCGTCGCAGCGCCTCGGTGACCATGGCGCCACGCTGCTCCTCGCCGGCTACCAGCAGCGTCGGACACTGGATTCCCGGGACAATGGTCTGCCACGGCTCCAGTGCCATGCCATCAATGACGTTCTCGGCAACCTGAAGGCTCGATTCCACCCAGGCAGGGAACTCGTCGTCGTGCCAGGTCGGGGACATCGCTTTGCCTTGGATCAGCGCTTCTGCAGCACTGAGCTTGCTGAACGATCGAATCACTTGGCGGAACATTTCCAGTTGCTGCCGCGCTTCTTCCTCGTTCTTTTCCCCCGTGGGAAGCTCGCGCCAGGGTGGATCTTCCAGCACGATCCGGGAGACGCGCTCGGGATAGGCCGCGGCGTAAGCCGCGACGGTGCGGGCGCCCATGGAGTGGCCCATCAGCGCCGGTTGCTGCAGGTCGAGGACCGCGATGATTCCGGCCAGATCCTCCACATGCGAATCCGGTTCCGGTGCGGCCTTGGTCGACTCCCCATGGCCGCGCGCATCGACCATAATGATGTCGAATGCGTCCTCCAGTTCCCGCGCTACGCGGGTGAAGCAAAGACCGTTGTCGGTGATGCCGTGACACAGCACCAAGGGGGGGCTTGTCGCCACCGCTGCGGTGATAGACGAAGGTCAGGCCATTGACCACCACTTCGCCGCGTAACCAGGTATTCAAGTGGCCGACAGGCTGATCAGCTCGGCGGTGGGCAGCTGGCCCTCACCCAGCGAATCACGCTTGGCGCGTTTGAATGCTTCGAAATCGCCCACCACCATCTGCCAGACGTGTACGTACTGCGCGCCGTCGATCTCGGCCGTAAACGGACTGAACCCGAGTGGGACGCTTGCAAAGGAGTTGTTGGAGGCACCGTTGGCGACGCCGAACAGGTGCTTGTCCTGAAAGGCCAGATAGTCGGGTAGCTTCTCGCGAATGACCCTGTCGAAAAACACCACGGTGGTTTCCTGCTGCACGCCGAGGCGCTTGATCATCTGCGCGGGAAACAGACCGCCGGTCCAGCGCGCGTTGATCTCGATGACCAGAAGCTCATCGTTGCCGATGAAGAAATCGATGCCGCAGTTGTAGCCTTCCGGGCTGGTGTAGCCGAGCTCGCGGACGTAGCGGCCGACCTCGATCAAGACGTCTTCGTGCGCGGGCGTCAGCGCGACGTCGGGCCCGATCAGGTTGCCCACCCAAAGCCCTTCGGCGAACAGAATCCGGCGCACGTTGGCGATCGAGATGTCCGAGTCCGACACGCACAGATCGACGGTCATCTCGGTGTAGGTGTCGGCGAGTTTGCGCTGCAGCACCACTTCGAGATCGTCGGGGAACTCGGCGAGGTAGACCAGTGCGTCTGCCGGGCTGCCGACAACCGTGACATTGCGCGCGCCGGCCAGTCCCTTGATCTTCAGCATCAGCGTGTTGTCGTGCTTCTCGAAGAAGGCCGCCACCTCCGGGCCGTCGAGGTCGGCTTTGTGGAATACCTTCGTGTCCGGCGCGGGGATGCCGAAACGCTCCGCATCGTCGGCCAACTGCATCTTCGAGTTGGCCTTGCGACTGATGTCGAGTGCTTCGTCGTTACGATGCAGCACCGCATTCCAACCGCTGATCATGTAGAGGGTGTTGAGATCCACGTCGATTCTGCCTGCAGACAGATCCTCCGCCATCGCTTCATAGAACCTCTCCCTGGGATAGAAGTGGAAATTGGCGAGAGGAATCGGGTCGAGACCCATGCGCTGGTGTGCAGCGTTGTAGAATTCCAGGGTATCCCGCCACGCGGGGTCGTTGAAGGCATCGTAGACGGCCACGTGGTCGGTGGGCTTGCCGATGTAGCTCGACGCGATTTGCGGCATCGCGATCAGATCGAGGTTCGCTTCGTGGTCGGCCTGTTGCTTGGGCGTGAGGTTCGCCAGATCGAAGTGCAACGAGCAGTCGTCGGCGCACATGGAGTACAGCACGCGGGCCTGCTGATCGGGAATGAAAGGCCCGCTACGCATGCGCTTGCGCTAGAGCGGAACGACTGAGGCGCAAGCGCGTTCACTCATCCGATGAAGCCAGACGCTCAGGTTGGGCTCACTCTGCAGCGGCATGCTCCAGAATGCGGCCACGCGATACCCCGCGTAAGCGGTGATGTCTGCGATGCTGAAATCTGTGCCGCCCAGCCACCCGGTTTCGGCGAGCCGCTCGTCGAGCAGCGTCAGACAGGTTTGCACGGTCCCAACCAACGAATTCCCCCAGTCCACGTACTGCGTAAAGTATTCCGCCATCATGGGCTGGGTGTGGTGCCCATACTCAACAGCGGGAATGAACAAGCCCAATTCAGCGCGGCGCTCCCACATCTCGATCACCGCGCGGGATTCCGGTGTCGCGCCGAACAGTGATGGGCCTTCGCTGATGGAGTCGAGATAGCGTGAGATCGGCAGTGACTCCGCAATGCAGATCCCGTCGTCGAGCTGCAAAGCGGGAACCTGACCGAGGGGGTTGATCGCGAGAAACTCAGGTGTCTTTTGCTCCCGGGCCTCCGCGTCGAGCTCGACGATCTCGATGTCGAGGGGTTTCTCACGCAGCAGCATCAGCACGCGGATGGCGTTGGGGGCGCTGGCTAAAGTGTAGAGGCGCATTAGAGCCCCAGGCGCTCGAGCAGCGCGATAAATCGTGGATCGTTACGAACGAAATCGTAACCGGGGTTGATCTGCATGCTGAGCACACTACGCGAACCCGAGCGCTGTTCGTAGCCTTCTTCGAGCGCGGTCAGGGCATGTTCGGCATCGCCGACAAAGGCGTACACCTGTGCCAGGTCTTCCAGACCAAACTCCATTCGGGCGAGTAGTTCGTCGGCCAACGGCTGCAGGTCACCACTGTGGCCGTAGCGGACGAAAGCCGCTCCCACTTCGCGGGCGCCGGCAACATCTCGACCCGTAGCCTTGGCCCACTCGACGATCGAATTCGCGGCGTCGCCAGGCTGGCCGGCGCGCAGGTAGGTCAGCCAGAGATTGCCATGCAGCTCGGAGTAGTCCGGGTCCTCCTCGATCGACTCGAGCACCCGGGCGATGGCTTGATCGAACAGGCTCGCATCCGCGCGGATGTACGCCAGATTCATCGCCATCAGCGTGGTGTGTGGATCGACCTCGAGGGCGCGCTCGGCGGTCGCCAATGCCTCGGTATGTTGGCCCTGCCAGGAGAGTACGTGGGACAACCAGTGCAGGGCGCCTGAGTTGTTCGGTTCAATCTGCAGGGCGCGGCGCAGCAGGCGTTCGGCGTCCGCCCAGTCGTAGTAGTGGATCAGCCGGTTCCAACCCGCGGACGCCAGCACCTCGGGCTCCTCGGGGCCAAGTTCCAAGGCGCGATCGGCCGCGGCTTCGGACTTCTCACGCGCTTCGCGCATATCGACGGTGGGTGTGTACTCGGGCAGCAACATATAGGCGTCGGCCAATCCCGAGTGAGCCAGCGCGTAGCGTGGATCCAGCTCGATCACTTTCTCGAAGTACTCCACGGCGGCAAACAACGACTCGCGGGAGCGTTCCTCGAGCAACTGCTTGCCAAGGTAGTAAGCTTCCATCGCGGCGAGGTTCTCAGTTGGCGTGTACTCGAGGCGGCGTTGTTCTGCCGTTGACAGCGTCGCGCGCAATGCATCGGCGACGGCGACGGCGATCTCGGTCTGGATTGCGAACACGTTCGAGGCCGTGAGCTGTCGATCGTAACTGTCGGCCCACAGGTGCTCGTCCGTCGCCGTATCGATCAACTGCACGTTGATTCTCACCCGATCCCCGGCGCGTTGGATGCCTCCTTCCAGGATCGTCGCGACGCCAAGTTCGTTGCCTATCTCCGGAATGGTTTTGGTGGTGCCGCGGTACTGCAGCACGGAGGTTCGCGAGATCGTCTTGATCGATCCGATGCGCGAGATGTGGGTCAGCAGATCGTCATGTATCCCATTGGTAAAAGGATCGTTGCTGGCATCGCCGCTCATGTTTTCGAAGGGCAGGACGGCGATGGATTTTCGATCCACCGTTTCGACCCACGGCACCATCCGCTCGAACAGAAACATGCCGGCGGCGAGCACCAGAATCGTGAGCGTGATGACGTTGAGACGATTGCTGCGTTGGCGCCTGGCGTCCTGTTCGCGATCAACCTCCTCATCCCGCTTCAGCCCCTGGGGTGTCATCTGATACGTCCAGGCAATGACGAGTGCGATCGGAAAGCCGAGCAGCACGAGAATGATTACGGCACGCAGGATCGCCTCGGGTGCTGCGAACGCAGGCAAGACGACCGACGAAACTTCTACCGTCAGCCAGGCGGCGACTGCGTAGGCCGCCGCCACGCGCGGCACGTTGCGTCGTTTCAGTTCGGTCCACAACGATGCCATCGGGTTCCTCGGGTACCGGCTGAACCGGCGTAGCCTCAGCCGTTGCCGCTGACCAGCCAGTGCGCCTCGTCGGGGGGCAACAGCTTCGCGAGACGAGCATCGAACGCGGTGAGTTCGTCCTCGCTCAGCGCATCCTTCCACCGCTGGGTGCCGCCGTTGGCGAAGAAGTCGGTCTCCTTCTTCCACAGACCCGTGCCGGACTCGGGGGCGAACTGTTCGGCACGGCGCTTCATGCTCTCGAAGCGCGCGGCCTCGGTCATCTCGCCCAGCAGGGTATCGTCGACCACGAAATCCAGCGCCTTGGCCATCGCGACAATCGCGCCTTTCAAATCGCCTTTCATGTCTGAAAAGTGGAACAGATGGATATTCGGCAAGTCGCGGTACTGCCAGTACGTCTTGAAGAACTGCACCAGCGCCGCCAGGCCTTGTACGTCCCACGTACCTGGCTCATGCTCTTGGGCCAGCCAGTCGGCAAACGCGCTCGGGCCGCTCGGAAAAGTGCTGAACGCCAACTCGGCATCGGTCATGTTGTCGCGGTGGTTGAGCATCGAGAAGAACACGTCGCGCGGATCGCGAAAAACCGCCAGGTAGGTGCACTCGGGAAAGTATGGTATCCCGTCCAGCGGCGTATGCGTCTTGATGAAGCGTCGATGGGTTTGCGCCTCGACCTGTTTCAGGTAGTCGTCGATGGGCGCGAACTGGGCGTCGATCCAGGGCGAGATCACCCCGGGTTGAGTGCCGTGGTCGACCTTGCCGAACACCAGCATCGCGCAGATCGCCTGGGTCCAGGTGGTGCCGCATTTTGGCGGCGTGCAGACAAAGATGTCGTCGGGCCGGTGTTGGAACTTCTCCCAACGGGACGAGTCGGTGATCGGACCGAGATACGAAGCGCTCTGCTTCGGAACATCGCTGGCCATGATTCCCCCTTCGAACCAAGAGTCGGCCGAGCGGCAATCCTAACGGATCGGGTCAGGCTGGGCACCCGTATCTGCGGCGCGGGCGCGCCGCCGTAGCTTCGCGGTCCGCTGCAGGTATCTTCGATATACATGCAATTAATCAATTGCATGTATAGACGTAATGCAATAAAATGATTGCATTAAAGGCGAAGAGTTGGAGTGGATCTCGATGAAGGACAGCGTTGTTCGGGAGGTGTTCATTGCCGCGCCGCGCGAGCGGGTCTGGGAGGTCATCACGACCCCGGAACACATCAACCAGTGGTTATGGGATTTCGCCGAAATCGACCTGCGGGTAGGGGGTGCGATGTCCCTGGCCGGGACGTACCAGGGCAAACCCTTCAGCTACGAGGCAACCATCGAACATCTCGATCCGCCGCACGTCTTCGCGTTTCGTTGGGCCGAGGGTGGCTGGGTGGAGGGTGGCTCCACCCGCGTGGAGATTATGCTCACGGTGGAGGGCGAAGGTACCCGGTTGCGGCTGGTCGAGAGCGGTTTTGCCAGCTTGGACATCGGCGAGGAACGCCGGGATGCGCTGTTCGATGATATCAGTGGCGGTTGGAAAAACGAGCTCGGCCAGCTGGTGGCGTACGTACAGCGCTTGCAGCGTGGGAGTACCGGCTCGTGACGGTCGGGATTGCGGTAGATGACGTGTTCGGTGCACTGGCCGATCCGACCCGCCGGGACCTGCTGGAGGCGTTGGCGGAGCGTGGTGAAGCCAGCGCATCGGCCTTGGCGAAAACGCTGCCCGTGTCCAGACAGGCCATTGCCAAACATCTGCAGATTCTGGAGGATTCGGGGCTGGTGGACAGCCGGAAGCGGGGCAGGGAACTGTGTTTTGCCGTGCAGCCGCGAGCGTTGCTGGCGACCGCCCGCTGGATGGAACGCGCGGCACAACGGTGGGATCAGCGGCTGAACCGTATCAAGCACATCGCCGAGTCGACCGATCCGTAGTGCGGGTGGCTCAGTCCAGACCCAGTTCCGTGAGCGGCGCTTCCACCACCGATTCGGTCGCGTCGCCCATGGCTTCGCGCGCCTGCATCAAAGCCCCGTTCAGACCGAGCACTTCGTCGGCCAGAGCGATCACTCGACGGTTCGGGATGGCGTGCGGTGCGGCGCGACGTAGCGCGGCCGCCGAACGAAGCGGGTCGTTGGTCTTCATCACGTGGGCGATCAACGCGGTCGCGGTGGATCGGGACACCCCCGCATAGCAGTGCACCAGCAGGCTGCCCGCGTCGGGTTCCCAGGTGTGAATGAAGTCGACCAGCGCGCGGACGTCACCGGAATCGATCAGTAACCGATCGGCGGTCGGTTCGGAAATGTCGTCCACGCCCACGCGATGGTGATTGGCCCAGTCGATCTCGCCGGGCCGGTCCGGCTGGTACGCCGGCTGAATGATCGAGATCAGGTGCGACGGACGCAGCATGCGCACGTACTGCGGCATCTCGAACAGGCTGGTGACGTAGATCTGGCGTGTCATCGAATATTTGGGCAAAGAAAGACTTGGACATCCATCATCTTATAGATGATGGATGTCCAGATTTAGTGCTACTTACTCCGGGGGCGGGCGCGACAAGTCGGGTCGGGTGCGAAGCAGTGACGTGGTGATGTTCTCGATGCTGGCAACGCCTTGCGCGTACATTTTCGCGCCGTTGCGCTCTCCAAATGCGGCGATCATGCGTTCCCGCAGCGGCATGCCCTGGGGCGTATCGAGGTCTGCCCACTTGAAGATCGGAATGGTCACCAGGTAGTCCGACGGGGCACCAGGCGCGCCGGTCGCCATCGCCCAGTTGCCGTCGTCCATCTTATTCGACGCCTCAACGAGCTGTTTGCCATACGTTTCGAAGACGGACGCCGCGCCGGGATTAATGTCGATGAAGATGACCGTGACGCCTACCGGGGTATCGTCGGATTCAATGGGGCGGCTCAGATCCGGGCGCGCGATCCAGGCGCGGCCATTGGTTTCAGCGACGATCCCCTGAAGTGACGCGGAGATTGCCATGGCTTCTTCTTCCCCGAAGGCCTGGATCATGGACGCAATCGGGTTTGGTGGATTATCCAGCGCGGCGAAGCTCGGCATCAGCGATGAAATCGTGTACTGAGTGACGGGCCCGATGGCATTGGTCGAGACGAGCCAGGTGCGGTCGTCTTCGTTCTTCTCGACCGCTTCCCTGTACTTGGTCATGAAGGCTTCGAAAGCAGCCTGACCGCCCGGGTTGATCTTGATGGTAACGACGTTGATGTTCTGTGGTCCGTCCTGGGCGTTCGCAACAGTCGTTGCGAAGCACGCCAGCATGGCGAGTGCAAAAACTTTCCAGTTCATTGAAGTGTCCCCATTCTTTGCGATTCGGGCGACATCATCGGGTTGACTCGAGTCGCCCACCTTCCCCTCCCGGGGGCGCCCATCACTCCCCCGTCGGCTGACGATTCGCAACAGCCGCGACGATCTGTGGCTTGATCGCAAAAAGCAAACGGAAAACAGCATCGGGGGTTCTTTGCCGTTCCTCGTTGATGACGGTGTTGATCCTCGGCGGCGCGCTGGGTCCGATCGGTCTCGGGGTGTTGTACGATCTACCCCCGCATGACGAAGGGGAACGGATGGAAAGTTTCGATGTAGCGATCGTGGGTGGAGGGCTTGGCGGCAGCGCGCTGGGCGGGTATCTCGCACGCGCAGGTCTCGACGTGGTGGTGCTCGAGCGTCTCACCGCGTTCTCGGACCGGGTGCGCGGCGAGTGGATGGCGCCCTGGGGCGCCGCGGAACTCAAGAAGTTGGGACTCTACGAGCGCTTCATCACGAATGGCGGACATCATCTGGCCACCCACATCGCCTATGACGAATTGCTGACGCCGGATGAGGCCGAGGCGCGAGCGTTTTCGTTTGGCGGCCTGCATCCCGATGTACCGGGCCCGCTGTGTATGGAGCACGTGGCAATGCAGGACGAGGCGTTGGCACAGGCGATCGAGGCGGGCGTTGATGTGCGGCGCGGTGTATCGAAAGTCGAGGTCACCGCGGGCGAGCAACCCCGTGTGCTCTTCGAACACGATGGCGCGCGTTGCGAGGCTGCTTGCCGATTGATAGTCGGCGCGGATGGGCGCACATCGGCGGTTCGACGCCAGTTGGGTATCCGCATGGAAGAGGCGCCCATCGACCACCTCATCGCGGGGCTGCTGGTCGATGGTGCGGAAGGTTGGCCCGAGGACTTGCAGACCATCGGGAAATGCGGCGACATCCATTACCTGGTGTTCCCCCAGGGCGGCGGCAAAATCCGGATCTACGCAGACTATGCGTATAGCGGAGCAGCGCGTTTCAACGGCGATGAGGGTGCTCAGGAATTGTTGGCAGCCTTCGACATGGAGCCGGTTCCGCACAGCGACGCGGTGGCGAATGCACGACCCATCGGGCCGTGCCGGTCCTTTCCTAGTCAGGATGCCTGGGTGGATGAACCCTGTGTCGAAGGCGCCGTGCTGATTGGCGATGCGGCCGGCTACAATGACCCGATTCTGGGTCAGGGTCTGTCGATGACCTTGCGGGATGCCCGGATGGTGGGTGAGCTGATGACCCAGAACGACGCCTGGCGAACGTCCCTGTTCGAGCCCTATGTTGATGAACGACGCGAGCGGTTGCGACGCTTGCGGTATCTGGCGTCGTTCGTCACCACGCTGAACGCGCGGTTCGGGCCCGAGGATCTGGAGCGCAGGGCTGTGGCCTTCCAGCGGATGGCGGACAACCCGACGTTGGGAATGGTTTACCTGGCCGCATTCACGGGTCCGGAGAGCCTGCCGGCCGAATGTTTTACGGAAGACTTTTACGCGAGCGTGTTCGGCACCACCGAGCACCTCATTCGCTGATGGCGGTACGGCCGACGCTCAGCTACTTCGAACTGCGCGGCCGGGCGGAGGCGTCCCGTCTGCTGCTGGGCGATCTCGGTGTTGAGTTCATCGATCGTCGCATCACTTCGCCTGAAGAGTGGGAGGCGTTGAAGCAGGATGTGCCTTTCGGCGGCCTGCCCCGGTATCAGGACGAGCGGGTCGACCTCACCCAGAGCCATGCGATTCTGCGCTATCTGGCACGCACCCAAGGTCTGGTTGGCCTCGATGGCCTCCCTGGCGAAAACGACGCCGCGGCCTGGGTCGTCTATGATGAGATCCAGGAAGTTCTGTCGGAAACCCAGGAACATCTCTGGCGCTTCGCCTGGGAGGCCGATTATCAGGACACCGGGGAAACTTATGCCAACGGGATATTGCGTTGGTTCCTCGGCGCGCTGCAGCAATGGTACTCCGAGCACGGTGAAGGAGAGTATTGGGTAGGCGACACGATCAGTCACATCGACTATCTGGCCTTCGCCTATCTGGATGAGGTGCGCGCATTCTTTCCAGAGACCCTGGCGCGTGTTGAGTTGCTGGCTGCGTTTCACGCGCGTATGCAGGCCCGTCCGCGCATCGCCGAGTACATCGATTCCGGCCACCGGCCGGTGGTGTTCGGCATGGCGGTCGACGGGCCGAAGGTCGACCCCGATGTGACGCTGGAGCCTGGGCAGATGTTTCATAATCCCTGGACCCAGCCAATTGTGCTGGGCGGATAGAGAAGCCGTATGAGCGAAATCACACACCACGACATCAAACACCACAATGTTGAAAGCAACGGCATCCGCATCCACGTGGCTGAATGTGGTGCGGGCCCATTGGTGATCCTGGTGCACGGCTTCCCGGAGTCGTGGTACTCCTGGCGTTACCAGCTTCCCAGGCTTGCGGATGCGGGTTACCGCGCGGTGGCGATCGACGTCCGCGGTTACGGACGCTCGTCAGCACCGGGTCCGGTGGAAGACTATCGGATGGTCAAAAAGGTCGGCGACATCGTGGGTCTGGTGAGCGCCCTGGGCGATGAACGCGCGACGCTGATTGGGCACGACTGGGGCGCGCCCATCGTCTGGACCTCGGCGTTGCTGCGCCCTGACCTGTTCCGCGGCGTCGCAGGAATCAGCGTCCCGTACGCTCCGCCGAGCGGTCCCGTCCGTCCTACCGATAGGTTCGCCGCCATGCGCGGAGACGAGCGGTTTTACATCGATTATTTCCAGGAGCCGGGCGTTGCCGAGGCGGAACTGGAAAAGGACGTGCGGCGCTGGCTGCTCGGCTTCTACTTCAGCGCATCAGGGGATGCGCCGTCCGACGTGCCGAACCTCGGCATGGTGGGCAAGGAGATGCAGGACAAATTCGTCTACCCCGAGGTCATGCCGGACTGGCTGTCCGAGGACGATCTGGATGTTTACGCGGCGGAATTCGAGTACACGGGCTTCAGCGGAGGGCTGAATCGGTATCGTAACATCGACCGCGACTGGGAGGATCTGGCGGCGTTCGCGGACCGGCCGATCGAAATCCCGGCGCTGTTTGTGGGCGGTTCGCGGGACGGGCCTACCATCATGGCCGCACCTGCAATTGAAAAGTTTCCGGAAACGCTGCCGAAGCTGCACGCCTCGATCATCATCGAAGGCAGCGGCCACTGGATTCAACAGGAGCGTCCGGAAGAGACCAACGCCGCGTTGTTGGATTTCCTCGGCGCGATCCATTAGGCCCGGTCGCTTCGAGGCTTGCTGAGGGCTGCGGTTCGCGTACGGCACGCCGTAAGGCTAGCCGCGAGGCGGTCCGCGCCGAATGCGCGCCCGGGCTGACTCCAGCGGCTCCATGGCCGGAAACACGCTGTCCATCCACCAGGTTGCACCCGCCGCTTCATACTCCTGGACCCGGGCGATGTCGGCTTGGGCGTCGTCGCTGGTGCGCAGGCCACAGACAATCTCGAAGGGCTCGTCGGTGACCCGGTTGGTGGCAATGAGTTCGGCGATCTCCGTGACGCTCTGGCTCGACAGCGGCTGGCTGAAATCCTGGTTGATGGCCATGACGCCGTCGTAGCGGGCAGCGCGGCGGAAGGGTTTCCGATTCGGCCAGGTGCCCGCCAACCAGATGGGTATGCGAGGCGAAGATCCGGCCGCGGCGAAACTCTGCGTCTGAGCCTGGTAGTGCGTGCCCTCGAACTGCACTGGATTCCCGCTCCAGAGTTCCTGCAACAGTGCGAGCCCCTCGTCGAGCATCTCCGCACGCACACGCAGGTCGGCGGAATCGCCGAGGTCGTCGAACTCGCTGGGCCAGAGGCCGCTACCCGCGCCGAACACGAACCGGCCGTCGGAAAGCTGGTCCAGCGTCAGGATCTCGCGCGCCAGTTTGGTGGGCCGGCGCCGTGCAATAGGCGTGACGCCCGTGCCGATCAGAATCCGTTCCGTCCGCATCGCGATGATGCCGAGCGCAATCCACGGATCGGCATGGAATCCCATGTCGGCCCAGTTCACATGGTCCCAGAGAAACACCCCATCCCAGCCGGCGGCTTCGGCGTCGCAAGCGAGGTCGGCGAGACACCGAACGTCACCCAGGTATCCGAAATTGGCGAAGTTGATTGCGAATTTCATCGATCGCCGTCTTGCCTTGCTGTCTTTTCCTCGCCCTGAATGGAACGCGTCGGCATCGGGCAAGTCAATACGGGGGCGCCGCTGGTAGAATTGTTCGGTCAGGGTTGGTTTCATCGGGAGGACGCATGAATCGATATTTTTCGCAACAGGGTGCGCTGCTGGGTTTGCTGCTGGGAGGGTCGGTGCTGATGTCGGCCTGCGAACCCCAGGACCGTCGCCCGGGGCTCTGGTTGTCCGGGCAGGCCGCAGGCGCGCCGGCGGATTGGACCTTCGTCAACGAACCCCGGGAAGTCTTCCTCGAGACGCATCCCTGGTACGGCATTCCGCACTCCGTGACCGTGGTGGTTGCCGAAGCGAACGGCAAGGTGTTCGTGCCGTCGATCTACGATGAGGATCTTCCGTTTCCGGGAACCAAGCGTTGGAACACGAACATTGCCGCCGACCCGAACGTGCGCTTGAAGGTGGGCGATGCCATCTACGAGATGACTGCCCGGCCAGCCGCCAACGATGAGGAATGGCAGGAGGGGTTCGCGGCGCTGGCGGCCAAGTATGATTTCTGGCAGGAGTTACTGGACGACGAAAGTAAGCGTCCGCCCTTTGCGATCATCCGCCTGGAGGCGCGGTGACGGCGCCGACGCAGCGCACTTGGCGCCTCGACGACCCCTTCTCGGGTGGCACCATCGCCATCTCCGGTTGGGACTGGGGCGGCGATCAACCCATTGCCCTGCTGTCGCACGCCAACGGGTTCTGCGGCGCGATGTGGGGTCTCGTGGCCGAGTCGCTCCGAGCCGACTATCGCGTGATTGCAATCGACCTGCGAGGGCACGGCGATTCACAGGCGCCCGAGGTGCCCGATGGCTATGACTGGGATTACTTCGTGTCTGATCTGGCCGGGGTGGCGGCCCAGCTTCTGCAGGAGACGGGCCGAACGTCCATAGACTACGGAATTGGGAACTCCTTGGGCGGTATCGTCACCGCGGCGGCCGAGTTTCGACAGCCTGGATTGTTCCAGCGCATTGCGATGTTGGATCCGCCCATCCATCCCAGCGCGGCGCTGCTGGAAAAGCTTGGCATTGTGCCGAGCCCGAGAGTTCCATCGGTGATCGCCGAGCAGGCACGCAAGCGCAGTGCAGTGTTCCCGTCCCGCGAATTCGTGCGCGACGCCTGGAAAGACAAACTGCTGTTTGCCAGCTGGGACCCACGCGCCTTCGAGCTGTATATCAGCGAGGGGTTTCGGGATCGGGACGACGGTCAGGTCGAGTTGAAGTGCGACCCGCTGGTGGAGGCGACCATCTTCGACACCTCCGGCAGCCTCGATACCTTCGAGTTTGCCCCGCAGGTTACGGCGCCGGTGTTGTTGGTGCGTGCTGCGGACGGCTTCATCGCGGATGTGGTGTTTGAGCACCTCGCCGGATTGTTTCCGGACTGTCGCCTGGAAACCGCGACCGCCGGGCATCTGCTACCGATGGAAGCGCCCGACCTGACCGTCGAGCTGCTGCACCGTTTCGTCAACGGTTCAGGGGGCCCAGGGTAGTGTGCCAATACTTACGGCGCACTACACTAGTCAGCTGGGATTCGGCCCCAGCGCATCCAGGGCATTGGCACTTTGGCCCAACGCATGGCCAATGCCGGAAAGCAAGGCGAATGCGCGGGCGACCAGGACGAAGTCGGTGGGCACGCTGACCACCGGGTCTTCACGGATGGCGTCGAACATCTCGTCGGTCATGTCCTCGGTGAACTCACCCTGAAACGCACCCGTGTCCGATCGCGCAATCATGCGTCTGGCGATGTGCAGCAAGGTCTCTTCATTGCCGGTCTGGGTCTCGAATCCCAGCTCCCGGAACGCGCGCAGCATGGCAGACTCGTTGAACGTCATCATCGAGAACATGAGTTCGAACAACCCCATACCGAAGCCGTCAGGCAGTTGCTTTGCTAGCCCGAAATCGATCAGCGTGAAGACCGGCCGGCCGTGTTCGTTGGCGTTGACCAGGATGTTCCCGGGGTGTGGATCGGCATGAAAGAATCCGTAGGCGAGGATCATGCGGTTGAAGATGCGCATCAGACGCGCCATGTAACCGTCGAGATTGACGCCTGCGTCTTTGAGCGCATCCGGGTCGTTGACTCTGGCGCCCTCGACGAATTCCATGGTGATCACGCGGCGTGTGGATAGCTCGGCGAAGACGCGTGGTATTTTCACGCTCGGTTCGTCAGCGAAAAACTCGCGCAGGCGGTCCGCGCTCTCCACTTCGCGCCTGAAGTCGAGTTCCATCCTGAGGTGTTTCTGCAGCTCATCGAGCAGTGGAATGAAATCGAGCGGGCTTTTGTCGAAGCGGTTGTAAATCACCGCAATGTGCCGTGACGCCTGCAGATCGATGTGCATGATCTGCTCGATGTCTGGATATTGAACCTTGACCGCCACCTCCTCGCCCGAAGCGAGTCGCGCTTTGTGGACCTGGGCGAGCGAGGCCGCCGCGACGGCCTCGCGGTCAAATTCCGTGAAGACCTCATGAATGGGCCGACCGAAATCCTCTTCCACCACCCGGCGAATGGTGTCGAAATCCCTGGGCGGTAGCCGATCCTGGCATTTGGCGAGGGTATCGACGAACTCCCGGGGAAAGACGTCTGAGCGGGTCCCGATCACCTGGCACATCTTCACCAGCATCCCGCGCAGGGTGACCGCCGTGTGAAATATGTGATCCGCATTGCGCTGATGAACCCGATGCAGCGCGTCGGCGTCCGGCTCGCGTCGGCGTAATCGATCCGACCACGTCAGGCGCTTGTAGCGCCACCAGACGCACAGCGCGGTCCAACCGATGCGAATCCTCCGATAGAGGGGGTTGGCGCGAATGTGCATGGTGGTCAGGCGGGGCTCAGGAGGATGTCGAGTTCTTCGTCATCCGCATGGGGGAATTCCCATCCCGCGTCCAGGTCCTCGAAGGTGCGCGCGATCCGCGTCGCGCGCGATTCGTCGGCGATGGCCTGGCGAATCTCCGTGCGCAGGCGCTCACGGTTCTCCCGGGGACGCTGCGTGGCCATGCCGCGCAGTTGCCCACGGAAGATGGTGTCGATGACTTCGCTGCCGGGGATGGCGAACGTTCCGTCGGGCGAGCAGAGGGTATGTCCCCGAAGTTCCGAGAGCGCGACCGTCAGATAGTCGACGTGCGGGACTTCATCGCGTGCGATGCAATCGACGATGTGGGCGGCGCGCTCGGCATCGGCGCTGACCTCGGGATCGCCGAGCAGCTGCTTGGCCCAGGTGAAGGTGTTGTCCGCAAAGGTTTCGATGATGAGCACGTTGGCCATCATCGTGATCATGCCTTCCATGCGCTCGCTGAGTTCGGGAAAGGCGCGCTTGCGTTCGCCGCGTGAGCCGCCCGTCATCAGGCGCAGCAACACGTCGTTGGGTATGTCGGGTTTGTCGAGGCCGACGTCACGGGCGGCTTCCCACATCTGTTTGTGACCGCCCTGATCGCGGTGGCCCGCCTCGTCCCGGGCATGTGCCTCGAACAGTCCGCTGCCCAGATGAGCAAGCGAGGTACCGTCGATCGATTCTTTGATCTCGCGATCGAAGTCCGGCAATTGTACTTCTCGAATGCGGGCGCCGAAGCCCTCGACGATGGAGATGATGGTCAGTGCCCGGGTCAGAGGATCGACGACGCCTTCGGTGAGCAGGAACTTGGCCTGGGGATAGTTGGGATAGCTGGGCGGCACGTACTTGTCGGGAACCACCACCACGGGCAGACCGTCTGCAGCGAGCCGCCGATGCCAGTTCGCGATGGCACGGCGCCGAACGGCGCCCCGCGGCGACACGTATTTGCCGCCGATATAGCCACCATGGCAGCGCACGCCGCCCGTGATCAGCGGCTCTTCATAGGCGTCTTCGGTCATCAGCTCGTCGAAGCTGAACACCAACTGATCGGATTCGACGGCGGTTTCGGCCATGGTCCCAGGTTCCGGCGCTTTGCTGGCGTTGGCGACAATTGTGTGCCGATCCGCGTACTTCAACAAGCGCCCTGAAACGGGACTGAGCGCCAGTTGGCACTGTGCTACCCAAGTGCCACGGTGTTTCGCCTTCGATCATTCGTCGTAGGTCTTCAACTCCACGCCGTTGCCGTCGGGGTCCTTCACATAGATCGACGTACCTTGGCCGCGTGCACCCCAGAGGTTGTGGGGCCCGCTGATCTCTACGCCCTGCTCGACGAGACGCGCATACACGGCGTCCCAGGCCTGACGATCCAGCGCCATACAGAAATGATCCAGGTTCGGGGTGGGCGTTTCGGCCGGGTCATTCTGCGGCAGCAGATCGATGAGGGTGGTTGCGTTGATGCGTATCGAGGGGAAGGGCGCCCGGCCGCTGCGGTAATCCTCGAGTCGCTCGGCCTCGAGACCCAGGATGTCCGTGTAGAAGGCGATCATTGCCGGTTCGTTGCGAAGTTTCAGCACCAGGTGGTCGAGATTAATTGTCATTCAGGATGACTCCCGTGCGTTCAGATCGGGTGATCCGAATTCAGTGGATCTATTTCCTCGGGTTCCGGTGCTGCCTGACCGCGCCGTTGCGGTGGACTCTTGCTGAAGCGCATCGTGAACCAGTGCTTCTTGTGCCAACGCGGCGCCTCGCTGGTCCAGAAATGAAGGCGTGGACGGAACCGGGAGGGATCGTCCAGGCAGCCGACTTTGATCGAGCGTGACTCGGGCGATCGATCGCTGGTGGCGTAGATATGAGTGCCGCAGTGGCCACAGAAATAGCGGATCAGTACGTGACCCGCCTCGGAGAGGGTCTTGAATTCGCGTGGCGTGCCCCGGGTGACGCGAAAATTTTCGCCTTTCACGATCACCGCGTAACTCGGGCCGCCACCGGAAGTGTACTGGCAGGACCGGCAGCTGCAGGCCAACTGACGCTCGGTCGCGCCGCGGAACCCGAAGCGAATCTCGCCGCATGAACATCCGCCGGAGTGGTTGGCGATCTCAGACATGACGCCCCACTCCTGCGTTCAAAGACCCCGCGTTCAAAGATTGTCCCGATAGTCGGCTTCGACCACTGCGTCGATTTGCTTCGCCGCCTCGGCATCGGCTCCGGTCTGCTTGGCAAACATCGCGCCGAAGGAGATTTTCTGGCGTTCGGGCCACGCCTCGGGCTTCCACAGGTCTGAACGGATAAACGCTTTGGCGCAGTGGAAGAAACACTCCTCGACACGAATGCGAATCGCCAGCACGGCGGGTTTGCTGCGGGCTGCAAGCCGTTCGAGCAATACCGGGTCTGCGGTAAGCGTGGCACTGCCATTCACCCGGAGCGTCTCCGGGGTGCCCGGGATCATGAACAGCACCCCGACCTTCGGGTTGCTCAGAATGTTCTGATGGCCATAGGCAAGCTTGTTGCCGGGCCGGTCCGGAATCACCAGCGTCTGATCGTCTTCCACCAGCACAAATCCGGGCGCGTCGCCCTTGGGCGAGGCATCGATGTTGCCGTTCTGATCCGCCGTGGACAGGATCAGGAACGGCACCCGGGCCAGAAAATAGACGGCAAATTCGTTCAGTCGATTCTGATTCTTCTCGCCCAGGCCGGGGATCTCCGCGCCGATCACAGCGCGCAGCGCGTCGCTGTTCGTAATGGCATGGGGATCGGCGTCGCTCAAGGTTCCACCTTCTACTGTCGGAAAGCTGCTGGGCGAGGGCTTGGCAGTTAAGCGTACTGCCGGGTGATCCGTCGACGCAAGGAGGGTTTGCTCGAGCGCCTAGAATCGGCGCCGATGGACTTCGATCGGCCCGTCGACCTCGATCTTCATGAGTGCGGGAATCTTTATCATCAGCAGGAGGGTCAGCGCGGCCAGGCCCACCGCACAGCCGAACAGCGAAATTGCAATGCCGATCGTTTCGGCGAAGAACGCCACGGGCAGAGCGCCGATCGGCATCAGTCCGAAGGTCATCATCATGACGCTCATCACCCGGCCGCGCATTTCCGGGACGATGATCAAGGTGACCAGGCTCATGTGCAGGGACATGAAGATGGAGCTCACCAGGCCCGTCAGGGCGCTGGCGACCATCGCGGTCCAGAATGTCTCGGTCCACGCGAACAGTGCGAGAAACACCGACCAGGCGAACGCTGAGGAGAACAGGATCAAGCCCTTGTGGCGGGAATCCGACATTCGCGCCAGCAGCAGCGAGCCGCCGACCGCTCCGGCACCCATGCCGCTCATCAACAGCCCCAGTTCCGTCGGGCCGCCGAACAGGACCTCGGTGTTGAACACCGGCATCAGCGATTGCACGGGGAACCCGAACAGTAACGGGATGAAGGTCATGATGATCAGCCCGCGCAGCACCTCGTGGTTCCAGATGTAGCGGAAGCCGTCGGCAATGTCCCGGGTGATCGGTGCCGAATGGGTCATCTGAGAGTGGCCTTGATGGTGGAGCACCAGCAGGCTCAGAACCGAAAGCAGATACAAGGCCGCGTTGACCATGAACACGACACCCACCCCGAAGTGCGATGTGGTATCGCCACCGGCGACCAGCGCGATGATTGCGCCGGCGATTCCGGGCCCGAGCACCCGGGAAAGACTCATCGTGGCGGAGTTCAGTGCGATCGCGTTCACCAGTTGTGCTTCACCGACGATCTCCGGAATGACGGCTTGGCGGGCGGGCATGCTGAAAGACAGGATCGAGCCGTTGAACACGCCGAAGGCGATAAAATGCCAGAACTCCACGTTGCCGGTGATGACGATGCTGGCCAGCCACACGGTGCCCACGCAGTTGGCCGTCTGGGTGGCAACCATGACCCATTTCTTGGTCAGCCGATCGGCCGCGACGCCGCCGAACAACGAGAACAGGATCATCGGCAGGGAGAACGACAGCATCACCCAGGCCAGGTCCATGGGTGAACGGGTCATGTCGTAGATCAGCCAGCCGCGCGCCACCATCTGCATCTGCATGGCGAAGGTCGCGCCGAGGTTGCCGACCCACAGGAACCGGAAATCCCGATTTGCGAGTGAGCTGAACATGCCCTGTCTGGGCTTGAGGGGGGGATCTTCTGGAAGTGCGCGGGCGGCGCTCACGCCGTGATCGAGTGAAACATGCTCGTCTCGTTGCGACTCAACCCAACAGGATACGCAAGCGGTCGCAACATTGACAATTCGGCGCGAAACTCGCGGCCCGGCCAATCAGTCCCCGACACCGCCCCAGATGGCCTCGAGGCGTCGGTCGCGACCGCAGCCGTAGCGGTAGTATTTATAGCGCCACGGATTTTCCAGGTAGTAATTCTGGTGGTAGTCCTCCGCCGGATAGAAGCGGCGGGTGGGTAACAGTTCGGTGACCACGGCACGCCCGAAATGGGTTTCGTGGGTGGCCTTCGACGCCTCCGCCAGACGCTGTTCGTCGGAATTCGCATAGAACACGGCGCTGCGATAGCTATCCCCCTTGTCGCAGAACTGACCGTCGTCGTCGAACGGGTCGATGTTGCGCCAGAACACCGCAAGTAGTTCGGCGTAGCTTACTTTGGCCGGATCGTAGCGAACCTGTACCGCCTCGCGATGACCGGTATCGCTGTAGCTGACGTCCTCGTAGGTGGGATTGTCGGTGCGCCCGCCGGTGTAACCCGAGGTGGTTTCCGATACGCCCTCCAGAACGTCAAAGGGGGGTTCCATGCACCAGAAGCAACCACCGGCGAATATCGCAGTGGCCGCGTGGCCGACAGCCGGGGTGAACAGCAGCGCGAACACGAAGATGAGACGGTGCATGAAACTAAGATACCCTATCTTGCCTCGGGTGAAGGCGGGAGCCCCTCATTGGGTTTGGGGAACGGCGCTGATGATTGAAGACGAATTGCCCTGGGTCTGCATCCGTCGGACCCATTCGCGTAATCCGGTCTACGAGTGGAGCCTGGTGCTGACCGCGGTGGCAATCGACAACGAGGTTGAACTTGTGGGCGACACCTGGGGCCTGTGGGTACACCCGGACCAGGCGCGGTCTGCCGAGACACAACTCGACCAGTATGACGGGGAGAATCGACCCGTCCCGGTGCGCGGTACGCCGCTGCCGACGATCGATTCCGGTTGGCTGGGCGTCGCCGGTTATCTGATGGTGATCTGGGCGCTGCCCGCCTTCGCGAGCTTCGGCCTGCTGGACCCCGGTTGGCGTGCCGAGGGTCGTATGCAGGCGGGGCTGGTGGCAGACGGAGAGTGGTGGCGGACGGTCACCGCACTCACACTGCATGCGGATCTCGGCCACATTGTGGCGAATTCGCTGTTCGGTGCGTTGTTTGGTCTGTTCGTCGGACGTTATCTCGGCTCCGGATTCGGCTGGCTGTTGGTCCTGATTTCGGGCGCGCTGGGTAACGCGCTGAATGCCTGGCTGCGCCCCGAGGCGTTCAGCTCGATCGGCGCGTCCACGGCAACCTTTGCAGCGCTGGCGTTGGGTGCGGCCTTCGTCTGGCGGCGTGGCTATTTCAAAGGTGCTGCCTGGCGACGCAGTTTCGCGCCGATCTTCGGCGGTATCGCGCTGTTGACCTTCACCGGTGTCGGGGATGGGCGCACGGACGTCCTGGCGCACTTCGCGGGATTTGGCGTCGGCCTGTGCGCGGGCCTGTTGGCGGCCGGTTTCGACATCCGTCGACTGGGTAGAAGTGGCCAGCACATCTCGGCGGTCCTGGCGTTGGGTTTGCTGGCTGTGGCCTGGAACCAGGCGGTCGGCTAGGCGCGCTGGTGGCTCATTGAGCCACGAGTGCCCAGGCCGCCGCACGGATACCGATCCGGTTTGTGGCACACTTGCCCGATTGCGAACGAACGGGAGAGACGACATGCGCATGGGTTATGCACCATTGTTCCAGAACCTGGGGAAACCGATTCCGGACCGGGAGGTGTACACACAGGAACTGCGGCTCGCGGAGCTTGCCGAACCCTTGGGTTTCGATTCAGTGTGGTCCGTGGAACATCACTTCACCGACTACACCATGGTGCCGGATGTCACCCAGTTCCTGAGCTACATGGCAGGTAAGACCAGTCGGGTGCAGCTTGGCTCCATGGTGATCGTGCTGCCTTGGCACGACCCGGTGCGGGTCGCCGAGGAAATTGCGATGCTCGACAATCTGTCCGGGGGCCGGATGATCCTTGGCATCGGCCGGGGCCTAGGCCGGGTCGAGTTCGATGGTTTTCGGGTGCCGATGGGCGAGAGCCGGGACCGCTTCGTGGAATCGGCGCAAATGATTCTCGAGGGACTCGAGGTGGGGTACGTCGAACTCGAAGGCGAGTTCACGCAGCAGCCGCGGCGCGAGATCCGTCCGGCGCCTTTCCAGTCGTTCCGCGGCCGGACCTTTGCCGCGGCGGTCAGTCCCGAATCGATGCCGATCATGGCCAAGTTGGGGGTCGGGTTGCTGGTGGTTCCGCAGAAACCCTGGGAAACAGTGAAAGAAGACTTCGAGATCTACCACCGGGTATGGGGAGAAACCTATGGCGCGACCTCGCAACCGCCGGCGCCCATGTGTGGTGGCTTTTTCTTTGTCGATGAGAGCGCCGATCGCGCCGAAGAGATGGCCTATCGATACATCGGCCGCTACTACCACTCGGTCATGGAGCACTACGAGATGACCGCGGGTCACCTCGAAACGATGAAGGGCTACGAATACTACTCGCGTATGCGCTCCTACATCGAGAAACGTACCCCGGACGGCGCGGCGGCGGACTTCGTCCGGCTGATGCCCTGGGGCACGCCCGATCAGCTGATCGAGAAAATCGAGTTCATCCACGAGACCATTGGCGCACAAGGAATGATGGGGCACTTCGCCTATGCGGGCATGCCCTACGACGAAGCAGAACGCAGCCTGCGGCTGTTCGTGGACAAGGTGATGCCCGAGGTGCAGCGGATCGGGACGGAGTCCGGCGCCTTGATGGTGGGCTGATCTAGCCAGCCTGCCTGGAGGTATCCGGCTCGGCTTCTTCGATTTCGATCTCGGCGACCTTGGCGCTGATCGGGTCGAGGGTCGGCGGTTCGGCGTCCGGAGTCGCTTCGGGTGCCTCGGCCTCGATCGTGGCCTCGATCGTGGGTTCGGCTTCCGGCGTTTCTGAGATCAGCGGCTGGTCCAACTGGGCCAACAGTTGCTGGGCCACGCCCTCCGAGACGCCCAGTTGTTGCGCGCTGGTCGAGAAGTGCTCGAAAAATGCTCGGTAGTCCTGGGCGAGCTTTCCAAACAGCACCGCGCTCTGCTCGAAGTGACTGGTGACACCCTCTTCCACCGCGGTAGCTTTGTCCCGGGCCTCCGCAAGCGCCGTTTCTGCCTGCTCGCGCGTCGTGTCCAGCTCAGCTTGCAGGGTGTCGAGCCGGGTGTTCAGCGCGGCGGCACGTTTCGCCGCGCTCTTGCGGCCGATGAGGAACGCGATGCCGGTCGCGACGATCAGGGCGATCCAGATTTCGAGACTCAATGGGGTTCTCCCTCCGACGAGAGCTAATTATACCCGCTGCCGACTACTCGGCGTTGACGCATTGAATCCAGCGTAGTGACGTTCGATGGCGCGATCGGCCGATCGCCGTAAAGACTGCTTACCGGATGCACGATGCCGCGCTCGAGCCAATCGAGCAGGGGCACCCATTGCTTGAGTTCCTTGCGCTGGACTTTGCTCAGTTCATGCACCCCCAGGCCTGCAGCGCCGGCGTGTACGTAGCACTGGGCATCGCGCAGCAACCCGGCGAGCGGAATGTCCAGCGCCCCGAGGAATTTCATCAGCGACTTGAACACCAGGGTATTGGTCTTTACTCGATTGGCGACAATTGCCAGGCGGTTGTCGTGGCGATCGATCTTCGCCTTCAACAGCAGGCTGGCGATGCAGCGGGTGGCGGCATGAATGTCGATGTCCGATGGCATCACCGGCACGATGATCCGGTCTGCGCCGCGGGTCGCCTCGATCAGTTGAAGATCCTGCAGCGCCGCCGAGGTGTCGACGACGATGAATTCGGTCTCGGGCGGAATCCGCATGGCGAAGGAACGGGTAATCCCGGTCTGGGGCTGGACGCTTGAAATGCCATGGATGGGGGCGACGGAAGCCGGGCGTTTGGACAGCCAGCGCGTGGACGAGCCTTGCGGGTCGTCGTCGAGCAGCACCACGGAACGACCCTGGGTCGCGAATTGTGCTGCGATGTTGGTGGCGATGGTCGATTTACCCGAACCACCCTTCGGGTTCAGCACCACAATACGAACTGCGATGTCGATGCTCCGCGACAGGACGGCCCAAGCTAACGTCCGACGTTTGGATGTGCAAGTAATTTGGTCTAGAAAATTCTTTCAATACCGACAGTTGCGAGAGGTAGTTCACGATTCATCGAGGTTTGGGTCCAGCCGGTCGGGCAGCTCCTTGATGAACACGTCCTGCTTGGCGTAGGGAATTTCGATGTTCTGCTCGGCGAACACGCGGTAGATCTCCATGTACAGCGCGTGCGAGATACGACCGCGGTCTTCGGGCTGTTCGATCCACGCAAGCAGGTTGAAATCGACGCTCGAGGCACCGAAGCCACGCATTCGTACCCGCGGCGCCGGGTCGGAACACACCTCGGGATTGGCCTCGCCGATTTGCCGCAGCAGTGCGCAGACCTCGTCGGCGTCGGTTCCGTAGGCGACGCCGACCAAGATACGCAGTCGCATCTTCTCGTTTGCTCCACCGCTTTCGTTGGTGATCTTGGCGTTCGCGATCACTGCGTTGGGTATGGTGATTTCAACGTCGGCCCGGGTCAGCAGGCGGGTGCTGCGCATACCAATGGCGGTGACCTGGCCGCGTTCTCCGGAATCGAGGTTGATGTAGTCGCCCAGTTTGTACGGGGCATCGGCCACGATGAAAAATCCTGAGAACAGGTTGGCCAGGGTATCTTTGGCTGCGAAACCGACGGCAATCCCGACGATTCCCGCGGACGCCAGCCAGCCGAGGGGATTGATGCCCCAGACCATCAGCAGGCAGTAGCTGGCGACCAGAATGAAGGTCAGTTTCATGACCAGATCGAACATCGGGATGGTTCGCGGTTCGACCACGGTGATGCGTGGATCGAGACTGAAAGCATCGAGCAGGGCATTGCTGATCCGCAGTGCCGCGCTCATCCAGCTGACCACGATTACGGATGCGAACACGTTGATCAGCACGACGCGGCCGAACGGCAACGCTGCGACGTTGACGGCCAGGATCAGGCCGAAGTACAGAATCGTGTTGAACACCGGCCGGCGCAGATGGTCGATGATGGTGTTGTCCAGATGCGTGTCGGTGCGTGCCGCAAGCCGGCTGATGGTGTTGAGTACGAGTCCGCGGAACGCGAACGCGGCGAGGTAGAACACCACCGCCACGACCAAGCCGCCCACGATGGGCAACGTAACAATCAGATCCCATGCGGGTTGCAGACTCTCAGGCAGCCAATCGGCGATCTCCGGCAACTCCGCGCTGAGATTGATGGCGCCGCTCGTTTGCGTGTCGTCGCCGGGTTCCGCTTCGCTCAAGGTTCACTCCTTTCTAGATTTGGACATCCATCAAAGTTCGGTACACCCAGGGTAGATTTGGACATCCATCATCTTTCGGTACACCTATGGACAGGGTTCGGTACACCCATGGATGTCCCGAACTTTGATGGGTGTCCTAAACTTTGATGGATGTCCAATTCCTGGGGCATGTTAGCGCCTGCGTGAGTGCCTTGTGACAACGTCAGTGGACCCGTTGGCCGCCCACCCAGGTTTCGTTGACCGCGATGCTGCTGATCTGGGTTGTTGGCACCGTCCTTGGATCCGCGTCCAGCACGATGAAGTCGGCGAGCTTGCCGGTTTCCAGGCTGCCGATTTCGTGGTCGGAATGGCATTGCCAGGCGGCGTCGATGGTCATCGCCCGTAGTGCCGTCTCGACGGAAATGCATTCCTGGTCCGCCAGGACTTCGTCGGGCGCTTTCCACATGCGCCGGGTGACCGCGTTCTCGATGCAGCGCAGCGGGTCCATCTCGGTGACCGGTTCGTCGGAATGCAGCGTCCAGCGGATGCCGCGCGCTTCGCAGGCGGCCGTGCGGTCGAGCAGCGCCGCCTTGTCCGGGCCGAAGATGTCGTCGCGAAACGCCTTACCCCAGTAATATACGTGGCCGATCAGAAAGCTGGGTGAGATGCCCAGGGCTGCAATCCGTTCGATCTGCTCGTCGTGGAGAATACTGCAGTGCTCGATGCGGCAGCGCCGGCCGGCGATGTCCCGGCCCTGCGCTGCGGCATGTTCGAAGGCGTCCAGCGCGCGATCGATGGCCGCATCGCCATTGGCGTGAATCACCACCTGCCAGCCTTCCCCGAGGCGTCGCGCGACGTCCGCGTTGAGCACCTCCGGTTCGATGTAGGCGATCCCGAAGCCGCCCGTGTTCAGGAATTCTTCCCGTTGCAAGCCAGTGCGGCCCTGGTTGGAGCCATCGGTGACGATCTTCCAACCCGTGGCTCGCACCCATTCATCGCCGTCGCCACAGTGCAACTCGGTCTGGTCCCAGTGTTCGGCCAGGGTGTTGAACAGGGAATAGCGGAACCGCACGGTCATGGCGTTGGATTCACGCAGGGCGCGATAGATTTCGAGTTCTTTGCGACCCTGCAGCGCGCCGGTGCCCTGATCGACGACGGTGGTCAGGCCCTTTTTATTGGCGTGTTTGAAGACATCGAGGCAGGCGGCCACCAGGTCGAGGCCGTGCAGCGCGGGGTTGTGGCGCGACACCGCGGCCATGCAGGCTCCGCCTTTGAGCACCCCGTTGGGTGAGCCGTCCGGGTAGCGGCCGAACTCGGACCCGGCCGGGTCGGGCGTCTCCGCTGTGATCCCGGCAAGTTCCAATGCCCGGCTGTTGCAATAGCCGAAGTGCAGCGACGCGTTGTAGACGTAGACCGGGTTGCGAGTCGAGACGCCGTCGAGTAAGTCCGCTGTCAATTCGAGCGGGCCCTCCTGCAGCGACGGGTCGAACTGTCGTGCCATGATCCAGTCATCCGGGCCGGCGGCAGCGGCGACCTCGTGAAGGCGCGCCAGCGCCGCATCGAAGCTCGCGTAGCGCAACGGCCCGATGTTTTCGAAGCGCGCCAGCAACGCGATCGACGCGAGATGCATGTGGGGCTCGATGAATCCGGGCAGCAGTATTTTTCCACGGCAGTCGATGCGCAGTTCGTCGCCCTCGGCATGGGCGTCCACATCGCCATCCGCACCGATCCAGGTGATGCGTCCGTCGCGGATCAGCATCGCTTCTGCATCCGGCATGGCCGCGTTCATGGTCAGAATACGAGCGTTGCGGATGGCCAGCGGCGCTGCCTCGGGTCGGGGCGGCGGCCTCGTGAACCTGCGTGCCTGCAATTCCATGTCGATGCCGCTCTGGCGGAGCAATTCGCCGAGCGCCGGGGCGCAGCACGGGCAGCCGAACAGATCATCAAATTGGGGGGATTGCCAGACGTGCGGGTGTGCGGCGGGGTCGTAAGGTTGGAACTTACCCATGATTCATCCACGTCGACCTGCGGGACGTTCATTGTAAGGCCGGCGCGGCAGGACTGCCCATTCCAGCAGGGCCATTTTATCGGCACGCAACCCACCGAAGCGATCACGCGGCCCGACGTTCGGCCAGCTTGACCAGATTTTCGGCGTGCTTGTCTCGACTGATCCGATAAAAGCCCATCATCACGATCGCAATCAGGTAGAACCCCCACAGCGCAGGAATGTAGATCGCCGCAAGATCGTAAAGCGTGTTGGTCGGAACCTCGCCGAGACCGGCCTGGGTCGGGAACTGTACATACGCCAGCAGTTGCCCCGCGACGATGACGCCCAGGCCGTTCACCGCCTTCTGGGCGAAGCTGTTGGCGGCGAAGAACGTGCCTTCGGAGCGGCGCCCGGTGCTCACCTCGCTGTCTTCCACCACGTCCGCAATCATTGCCGCGATCAGGATGCCCGAGCAGACGATCAGCGTGACTTCGATGGTGAAGAAGGCCATCAGCGTGGGGAACAGCGCATCGCTGTCGTTGTCCGGAAACCAGCCCACCATGCGCAGGATGAACGGCATCGGGGACAGGATCACCGACGCGGTGGTAATGCTGATGGCCGCGTACTTCTTGCCGATGGCTCGGGAGATCGCAGGTGCCATGAACAGCGCGATGAACGCGGACAGGAAATAGGGGAACTGCAGGTAGCCGATCTGAGCGCTGGTGAGTTCCCAGAAGTGCCGCGTGAAGTAGATGCTCAGGCTGGTCGAAATGCCGGACGCGACGGCGGTGAACAGCGCGGCGACGAACAGCACCAGGAAGGAACGGTTCGATAGCGTCTCGTGCAGTTCCCGGAAGCTGTTTGCGATGCTGCGGTCCGTTCGCGCCGGCGGCTGTTTGAGATAAGGAATGTGGCGATGGGTGCCCAGCGACGAAACCATGATCGAGATGAAGATGATGATCGATGCCGCAATCCCGTAATTGCGCCAGCCGGCCACGTATTGAAGACCGCCTTTTGCTTCGGGCAGGAACACCAGATAGGCGAGCACGGCCATGGTCAGACCGCCCCACCAACCGAAGAAAAAGCGGAAGCTCATGAACCGCGTGCGCTCGTCGTAGTCATCGGTCAACTCGGCGACCAGCGCTGTTGCGGGAATCTCATAGAAGGTGATGAACGTGCGGATCAGCACCGCAACCACGACGAAGTAGATGAACAGCTGGTCGGGTTCGAGGTCGGGTGGCGACCAGAGCAGGTAGTAGGCCAGCGACACCGGCAGTGCGGAAAGGTACATGAACGGGTGCCGCCGTCCCCAACGTGACCTCAGATTGTCGGATATGTACCCAACCAGCGGGTCTGACACGGCGTCAAAGAGCAGCGCAATGAAGATTCCGAGCGACACCCATTGGGCCGGCAGGCCGACCACCTGACTGTAGAAAAACAGCAACAGGTAGTTGAAGCCATTGCTTTTGGCGCCATTGGCGACTGCGCCGAATCCGTAGAACAGTTTGGTCTGCAGATCCGCCATGTCGTGGGGCTTGCTGCTCATTCGTTCTCGTGCCGGGCGATTACAGACACTTCGCCATCGGCGACCGTTGTGATCAGATTGATCGGCCGGCAGCACACGAAACAATCTTCGATGTACTCCTGATGTTCGACGCTGAGGTCGATGACCAGCTCGATACGTTCCCCGCAGTAGGGGCAATCTATGTGGCGGGAATCGGTTGCGAAACTCATCCGTCGATGTCTCGAACGCACCGGATCACGTGGTACGCTCGCGGTGACGGTCAGGCGGGGAAGTCAATGCGCGAGTATCGCACGGCGGTCTTCGACAATCGACGCTGGCAGGGCTTCAAGCCGCGTCCGGACGACATCTTCGTGTGCACGCCGGCGAAGTGCGGTACCACCTGGACCCAGGCCATCATCGCCAGCCTGTTGTACCCCAACGGTGACGCGCCGGCGTCGGTGAACACGCTCTCGCCATGGATCGAGGCCAAGTTCATTCCGGCCGATGAGATGCATGAGGCGCTGGAAGCGCAAACCCAGCGGCGCTTCATGAAGAGCCACACCGCGGCGGATGGCATCCCCTGGTTCGATGATGCGAAATACATTGTCGTGGGCCGTGACGGCCGCGATGTGTTCATGTCGATGTGCAACCACCTGCAGCGCATGAAGCGCATTGCTGAGATGAACGAACGGGCGTTGGCAGACGGGGTCCCACCGATGCCCGAGTTTGACGGCGATTTTCATGCGTTCTTTCCGACGTGGTTGAGTCAGGACGATATCTTGTTTCACATTATCGAGACGTATTGGCAGCGGCGCGAGCAGCCGAACGTCCTGCTGGTGCACTTTCAGGATTTGAAGTCTGATCTCGAGGGTGAAATGCGGCGGATCGCGGAATTCCTCGACATCGAATTCGATGCGGCGTTATGGCCCGCGGTGGTCGAGCGTTGCACCTTCGACGGGATGCGCGGACGCGCTGAGGAAATCGGCGAGTTCGATCGGATGTTCGAGGGTGGAATCGAAGGATTCCTGTTCAAAGGCACCAACGGTCGATGGCGCGATGTGTTGACCGACGAGGAGGTGGCGGCGTACGAACGCCGGGTCTCGGAAATGCTCCCCGAAGCCGCCGCGCGCTGGCTCGAGGGTGGCCGGCACGCGCTCCCGGCACAACCCCTGGGAGTAGAACAGGTTGGATCAGGCGATCACTAGGTAACCGACGCCAGGGTCTGGGTCAGCGCGTCCAGCCGCTTGGCCCGTTCCGAGAGCTGGTCTTCGAGTTCCGGAATCTCTGCCTGAATGCGTGACTTTTCTTCGGTCAAACGCTGGGTGTAGGCGATCAGATCGATGCGCTGGGCGGGTGTCAACAGGGGGTCGAACTGGCTGGTGGCGCTGGACACTATTTCCGCCTTCAGGACCTCCAGCCGATTCTCGCGCGCGATGATTTTGCGTTCCAGGTTGGCGACCGCGGCGCGGGCCAGGTACAGCTCGCGGCCCTCGTTGTAGGCCACCTGAAAATCGTGATCCATGGAGGCGGAGCAGACGTTGTAGTAGCGCTGACCGCGCTCGCCGGTGACAAACGCGTTGAGCGGCTTGCAGTACTCGCGCATGCCTTGCGTCCAGCCCAGCATGTAGGTGGTGCGATCGGGGATCACGTCGTGTTGGACGCAGGCGTCCTGGTGCTGCAGCAACTGAGTGCTGCGCAGACCGTTGACGCCGTCGCGATAACCGACGGTTTGCCAGTCGCCGGCGACGCACTGGCTTTCGCTGACACTGGGGTTGCCGCTGCAACCGGCGAGCGTAAGCACTACCGCCGCGGCGGCAACGAATTTCAAGAATATCTCACGCATCGGGACCTCCGCTGTCCGAAGCTTTTGCTGATAGCGACGTTAGGGAAATGTCGAAGGCGAGACCGGACGTGGGTCACATAAAGGGAGGTTGCGGGGCCGCCAGGCCGATGGGAGGTCGTCAGCCGTCGCTTAGCGGTGCACGATTTCTGCTTTCAACGATGCAGCGAACTCGAGCACCTCGTCACCCGCTGCGGCGTCGATGCGCAACGCCTGGAGCGTTGCATCGAGGTGCTGCTGAAAGCGCTCCCAGTCGGAATCGTCGATGGCCAGATCCCGATGTGCCGAGCGCATGTCACGACCGTTGTAGCGAATGGG
>SMWF01000049.1 GCA_004357385.1 Gammaproteobacteria bacterium
CGAGGTGCTGCGGGAACGCGGCGAAGGCTGCATTCAGATAACCCAGGCCCAAGGCGACATCCGCAAGGATCTGGACTTTCTCGAAACTTTAGCTGCGACGGCCCAGCGACCGGTTCTGCACAACGTAGTGCTACCCTCGCGCAAGAACCCTGAAATACATCGACGGCCGCTGCGTTGGATCGATCGTTGCCAGGAACGGGGACTGCCCATCTATGCCCAATGTGGCACGGGCCGGGCTGGTTTCGCGTTTACCCTGGAGCACTGGAACCTCTACGACGCGTCGCCCGCGTGGCGCGCTGTCACCACCGGCTCCAAGGACGACAAAATCAGGAATATGCAGAATCCGGACTTCCGCCAGGCGTTGGTGGACGAAGCGGAAGCTGCTGACAAACGTTTGCGAGCGATCCAGGCGGGCGTTGGCGGGAATCCCAAGTACCTGGTGATTCAGTCGGTAAACGACCAGCCGGAACTCGAGTCCTTTGTTGGCCGGGCCGTGGGAGACATCGCAGACGAACAGGGCAAACACCCGATCGAAGTGATGTTGGACCTGTCGCTGGCGGGCGATCTGAACGTGGAATTTCTCGGCCCGGACCGCGGCTCGAACGCGGAATTCATGGCTGAGATGATGAACGATTCAGCGTACGCAATCCCCGGCGTTTCGGATGGCGGGGCGCATACCAAGTTCTTCACCGGCGGAGCCTACACCACGGACTTCCTGAGCTGGCTGGTCCGCGATGAAGGGTTGGTGAGCCTGGAGGAGGCCCACTATCGGTTGTCCAATCTCCCGGCTCAGGCGGCAGGATTCAAGGATCGAGGCGTACTGCGCGAAGGCGCCGCGGCAGACGTAGTCGTGTATGACCTGGATGCGTTGGCGATTGATCCGCCCTGGATCGGCAGCGTGGAGCACGATCTGCCGGCAGGTGAATGGCGCCGGGTGCAGCGTGCCATTGGCTACAAGGCGATCATCGTCAACGGGGTAGTGACCTTTGCTGACGGAGAGTGCACGGGGGCCACCCCGGGCAAACTGCTGCGGCATGGCAGTGCGGCCTGATTCGGGTAGCAGGCGATTCGGTGAACATCACGTGAGAGGCCAGCCATGAGTGAAATGCAACCAGTCGAAGGGGCCTTGCTTCCCGATCCCTACAGCCTGCCGCTGGATACGTTGAATGTGGCCCAACCCGCGCTGTTCCAGCAGGACGCCCACTGGGCCTACTTCGAACGGCTGCGCAAGGAAGACCCGGTTCATTTCTGTGCCGAGAGCATGTTCGGTCCGTACTGGTCGGTGACCAAATTCAACGACATCATGTACGTCGACACGCACCACGAGGTATTTTCATCCGAAGGCGGCATCACCGTCGGTCCACCGCCCACGGACACACCGCCGGAGGATCAGTTTCGCACCCCGATGTTCATCGCGATGGACCCGCCCAAGCACGATGTGCAACGGGCGACGGTCCAGCCCGTGGTCGCACCGCTGAACCTGGTCAAGTTCGAGAGCACGATCCGTGAACGAGCCGCGAAAGTCCTGGACGAGCTGCCCGTGGGTGAGACATTCGACTGGGTCGATCGTGTTTCAATCGAGCTAACGACGCAGATGTTGGCCACGCTGTTTGATTTTCCCTTCGAAGATCGCCGCAAGCTGACGCGTTGGTCGGACGTTGCCACGGGCGGGCCGGACTCTGGCGTCGTCGAGAGCATGGAACAACGCCGGACCGAGTTGCTCGAATGCCTGGAGGTGTTCACGGAAATCTGGCACGAGCGCGCTGCCAGTCCGCCGGGCGAAGACATCGACCTGATTTCGATGCTCGCCCACGGTGAAAGCACGAAGGACATGATCAACCGGCCGATGGAGTATCTCGGCAATCTGATCCTGCTGATTGTCGGCGGCAATGACACCACCCGAAATTCCATCAGCGGTGGGGTGCTGGCACTGAATCAGAACCCGGATCAGTACCAGATGCTGCGTGACGATCCGGGACTGATACCCAATATGGTGCCGGAGATCATTCGCTGGCAAACGCCGCTTGCACACATGCGCCGCGTTGCGCTCGAAGATACTGAGCTCGGTGGTAAGCAGATCAAGGCGGGTGAACGCGTGGTCATGTGGTATGTCTCGGGCAATCGCGATGAAGAAGTCATCGACCAACCCAACGCGTTTATTATCGATCGCCCGAAGGCTCGCAAACATCTAGCCTTCGGGTTCGGTATTCACCGCTGCATGGGCAACCGACTCGCCGAGATGCAGCTGCGTGTCGTGTGGGAAGAAATCATGAAGCGATTTCACATGGTCGAAGTGGTGGGTGAACCGCAGCGCACGCTCTCGTGCTTCGTTAAGGGTTACACCCATCTGCCGGTGAAGCTGCATCCACTCAAGTGACGCAACTGTTAGATCAGGGCGTCGAGAAATTCGGCATTGGCTTCCTCGAGGGGGCCGCAGCTCTCGAGCATGGTCTTTACCCGTTCGTCGTTGGCCACGGCCGCGAAACTTGCCCAGGCAGCCGCTCCAGCGCGCTCACCCTGCGCTTGCATCGCGAACTGAACGTTCAGCGGCCGGCCTTCGAACAGCGTACGATTGAGCTCCTCGAGGTCCGGGTTATCGGCAAGCAGCCGCTGTTGAACCTCGGCCGCGTCGGTAAAGACGGACTCAACGCGTACTGCGATCTCCTGTTCTCGCTCGGCGCATTCGTTCAGGCCGCGTTTAACAGATTCGTCCGGGTGCTCGTTCGCCCAGTCGCGATAACGTTGTGAGGCGAGCCGTTCCAGGGCGGCGAGCAACAGCGGTCGATCGGCGGGGTCAATGGCTTGCATCGCCGCGCCGAGGATGGCTCCGATGTCCGGTATGTCGCTGGTCTGATTCATCGTTGTGGCTCTGACTGGGATTGATTGCCGTCTCGGATTGCGTAGGTCGCCTGAACGTACCGGTCGATACGAATAACACCGGGGCTGAACGCACCCATCCCCGAGGATTCACGCATCAGCATGGCGCCGGCAGCCTGCGGCCGGGGGGTATGACCGCCGACCTGCACATCGATCACCGGTCCCAGCGCAATTGAAAATCCGTTGGCTACGCGTCCGGCTTCCGCTTGCGCATCGTTCATGGCCAGCTCCAGTGCCTGGTTTTCCAGTTCGTCGCGGCGCGAGGTATCCAGGCGGATCGGATCGACGTTGTTTACGCCCAGCGAAAGCGAGCGGTTCATCAGCGTGCCGAAGCGATCGAGATCGCGCAGTTTCAGTGCAATGGTGCGGGTGGCAATGAGTCCGTCCACCACCATTTCATCGTTGCGGCGCCGATGGCGGGGGTTGATGCTGATCGCCGCGGCGGTCACGTCGCGTCGGTCGATGCCGAGCTCCTTCGCGAGTTCCAGAATCGCGCGCACCACATCGTCGAGTTCCTTGCCGAGATCCGCGGCGTTGGGACCTTCCCGACGAACGTGCAGCTGGACGTGGCCCATGTCCGGTTCGACTTCTACCGAGCCATGACCGGATACGTGGATGCCTTCGATCTGTGCGAAGGCAGGCGCCGAAACCAGGACCAGCCCCAACACCAGCACCGAGGCCAGCCGGCGTGAGAGGTTCACTAGACTTCCATCGCTTTCAGCAGCTTCGGCCACTGCGCCATGCTCGCGCGCATCTGTTCGTCCACTTCGTCGATAGTGAATGGGGCATCCGTTGGGTCTTTCTGAGCGATTTTGGTGACCTGCCAGGAAAGCAGTGAAATGCGGTTGCCGCCTACACAGAACTGGCGGCCCGTCACGTCCTTGGCCTCATCGGTGCACAGCCAGGCTACGGCCGGCGCCACTTTCTCCGGCGCGAATCGATCCGCCGTGTCTTCCTGCATGATGTCTTCGGTCATGCGCGACCAGGCCGCAGGGGCGAGGGTGTTTACGGTGATACCGTATTTCACGCCTTCCAGGGCGAGCACCCGGGTGAATCCGGCGATGCCGGCCTTGGCCGCGCCGTAGTTGGTCTGGCCGAAATTGCCGATGAGTCCCGAGGTTGAACTGGTGTTGATGATGCGTCCGCCTTGGCCCTGGGCAACCATCTGGTCCCAGGCGGCTTTCGCCACCAGGTAGGTCCCGCGCAGGTGCACGTCGATGACGATGTCCCATAATTCCTCGGTCATGTTCTTGAACGTCTTGTCGCGCAGGATGCCCGCGTTGTTGATGCAGATGTCCAGCTTGCCGAACGTGTCGAGCGCGGTCTGTACCATCGCCCTGGCGGCCTCCGGATCGGTTACGGACCCGTAATCCGCCACGGCATGACCGCCCGCGGCAGTAATTTCCTTCACCACTGCGTCGGCCATCGAGCTGCCGGAACCGGTGCCGTCCCGGGCACCGCCGAGATCGTTCACCACGACCGCCGCGCCTTCTTCGGCGAGCAGACGCGCGTGTGCCCGCCCGAGGCCGCCGCCTGCGCCCGTGACCAGGGCAACCTTTCCGTCCAGATGTCCCATACTGAATCCCCCCACAGTGAGGTGGCCAGTCTAACCCAGTCGATCACGCGATCTCGCGCATGGGTGCTCGGCTGGCGTAGTATTGAGGCCACTGCAGAGGAGACCCCGACGTGACCAGATACCATCTGATCAGCTCCGTCACGTGACCCTGGGTGCAGCGCGCCGTGATTGTCTTGCGTGCAAAGAGCATCCCCTTCGACGTGACTTACATCGACCTCAGGAACAAGCCGGATTGGTTTCTGGAGATCTCACCCCACGGCAAGGTGCCGGTCCTGAAGGTGGATGAGGAGATTCTCTTCGAATCCAACGCCATAGCCGAGTACCTGGAAGAAGCCGAAACGCCCCGTATGCATCCGGACGACCTCATCAAACGGGCCCGCAATCGCGCCTGGACCGATTTCGTCCCGACCTTTGCGGGGGGCTTGAGCGGTCTGTATTCCGCGAAAACCGCCGACGGCCAGGAACAGCGCTTGGACACCGCGCGGCGGGTGCTCGATAAGCTCGAGACGGCGCTCGCCGATGAGCGCGGCAACGACGGACCTTTTTTCAACGGCGCCGAGTTGAGCCTCGTGGATGCCGCCTATGCTCCGTTCCTGCAGCGTTTTCTGCATGTGGATCAGTGGCTGAAAAGCGGCCTCCTGGATGACTATCCGCTGGTGTCGGCCTGGGCCGGTGCGCTGATCGACAGCGACCTGGTACAAGGCTCCGTACCGGAGGAATTCTTCGCGGAGTTCGAGGGAAACTTGAAGCGCCGCGGTTTCCTTGTCGGCGCGCTGATGGCCGAGGCACCCGGAGTGGCTGCGCGCTAGGAGCGCAGCCGGATCACGCTCACCACCTGTTCCAACGCAGAATCTCGTCCAGCGGTTTGCGGGTGGTGGGGCCGAAGTTGGCGTCCGGGTAGCCGATCGGAATCAGGGCCACCGGGTGTGCGTCGTCGGGGATCGAAAGGGTCGAGCGGAGGATTGCGTCGAGCATCATCTGGGCCGTGGTCATCACGGTGCCGAGTCCCAGTCCGCGCGCGGCGAGCATCAGGTTCTGGACCGCCAGGTAAATCGAGCTGCCCGCGAGCAGCGTCGATGGATCCTGGGTCGGTGAGGAGAGCTGATAGAGGCACGGGATGATCATCGCCGGGGCCTTTTCCAGCTGGGTGAAGAATGCCCGGGCGCCCGTCAGCATCAGACGTTCGGTCTTGTCGTCCGACTTCTCGCCCGCGGCTATGAGCTGTTGCAGCGGTTCGGCCGTTTCGAATATCCCGCGCAACGCGGCGCCGATGGCGGCGCGTTGTTCGGCATCGTCGACCACCACGAAGACCCACGGCTGCGTGTTGGATCCGCTCGGGGCTTTGGCGGCGGCCTGGACCACCTTCTCGAGCAGTTCGCGTGGCACCGGTTTGTCCTGCCAATAGCGGATCGCGCGTTGGGTGAACATCGCGTCCCACAGGTCGTCGGTGGGGTCCCGTCCAACGGGCAGGTCGGTGTCTTGTTTTTCACTCGTCATCAGATTCTCCGTGGTTTGCGTGATGCCACATCCCAGGCGACCGGAAGCTCACCGATGCCCTGGAGTACCGGCATCCGTTTCTCCGCCGTAATCTCGCCGGCGAGGCGCAGGTTGGGCAGCCGCTGCAGTACGGTTCGCAGAAAAATCTCCCCTTCCAGGCGCGCGAGCGGCGCGCCGCGACAGAAATGGGTGCCGTAGCCGAACGCCAGGTGTCGGCGGACCTTGCTCATGTCGCGATCCAGACTGAAATTCAGCGGGTCGTCGAACACGGTGGGATCCAGATTTCCGGCAGCCCAGAGCAGCATGACCTTGGTGTCTTTCGCCACGTGTATCGGACCGAGATCCACGTCTTCGTCGTTGGTGCGGAACAGACCTTGAACGGGCGCGTCGAGCCGCAGCGTTTCTTCGATCGCCATGGGAATGAGCGCGGGATCGGCCTGCAGCTTGGCAAACTCCTCCGGCTCGGTGAGCA